>WRJW01000181.1 GCA_009778375.1 Bacteroidota bacterium | reverse complement strand
TCAATGTTATGGAATCCATTTTAGATAAATTTTTACGGTACATCTCTTTTGATACCGCCTCCGATCCCGAATCCCAAACGCAGCCCAGCACCCAAAAGCAGTTAATCCTCTCCGCACAATTAGTTAAAGAATTGCACGAAATGGGTATTTCCAATGCCCGCCTTGACGAATACGGCTACGTGATGGCCTCTATTCCTTCCAATATAACGCTCAAAGTTCCCGCAGTCGGATTCATTGCCCATGTAGACACAGCGCCCGATGCTTCCGGAGCCGACATTCGTCCCCGGATTATCAAAAACTGGGATGGACAGCCTATTGTGCTGCACCAAGAGAAAAACATCGTGCTGGACCCTGCCGATTTTCCCGAAATGAGCCAATACAAAGGCCAAACCATCATTACCACCGACGGGACTACGCTGTTGGGCGCCGACGATAAAGCGGGGATTGCGGCCATCATGTATGCCGTGCAGTACCTGATGCAACATCCTGACTTTAAGCATGGAGATATTAAAATCGGTTTTACCCCCGACGAAGAGATCGGGCGCGGGGTAGATAAATTTGACGTACCTGCTTTTGGCGCCGATTACGCTTATACTTTAGATGGAAGTCAGGTGGGAGAATTAGAGTATGAAAACTTTAACGCCGCGTCGGCCAAAATCCATATTCAGGGCAGAAACCTCCATCCGGGTTATGCCAAAAACAAGATGCTCAATGCAATATTGATAGGAATAGAACTGAATGCCCTGCTGCCGAGCGTTGAACGCCCCGAACATACCGACCATTACGAAGGCTTTTACCACCTGACACAGTTGAACGGAACGGTAGAAGAAGCATCGGCACAATACATTATCCGCGACCACGATGCTGCCAAATTTGAACAGAAAAAGGCATTTTTAACCCAATGCGTGCAACATATCAACAACAAATACGGGAACCACACCGTCACTTTGGAACTCAAGGATCAATACTACAATATGCGCAAACAGGTAGAGCCGCACTACCACGTGGTAGAAAAAGCGATTAAAGCGATGGAAATGGCCTCTGTTACCCCTATTGTCAAGCCCATACGCGGCGGAACAGACGGGGCAAGGCTCTCCTTTATGGGCCTCCCCTGCCCCAACATTTTTGCCGGCGGCCACAACTTTCACGGAAAATTGGAGTACCTCCCTTTAGAAAGTATGGAAAAAGCCGCTGAGGTGATGCTGCATCTGATTAGGCTTTATGCGGAAAATGACGCCCGTCCGGTCTGATTTTTTCAGGTGTACATGCAGGTGTAAATTGACGAAAGCGGGGAAAAAATAGACGAAAATCGTATTTTTGCACCCATGATTTTCAAATACCTTAAACCGTTCCGATTCTTCATATTGTTGACCCTTACACTCCTTTTTGTGCAGGTTGTGACCGATCTGTTGCTCCCCGCTTTTATGGCCCGCATTGTCAATCAGGGAATCGCCCTGCACGACACCTCGGTGATTTTTCGATACGGTTTAAGGATGTTAGGGGTGGCTTTGGGGGGGATTGCCTGTTCCGTCATCGGCGGTTTTTTTGCTTCGCGCACGGCCACCGGATTTGGAAGGGAGCTCCGGTCCGGACTCTTTACGCACATATCGCACTTTGCGTTGGAAGAATTCAACCGTTTGGGCACCTCTTCGCTCATCACCCGAACCACCAACGACGTACAACAGGTACAATTTACCGTATTTATGGCCCAGCGCGTAATGATGCGTTCTCCCCTTATCTTTGTCGGCGCCATTGTGATGGCGGTGCATACCGACCGGCACCTCTCCCTGATGTTGCTCGCTTTTCTTCCGATAGTCGTCTTTCTCGTCTTCTTCATCAGCAAAAGATCGTTGCCGCTCTTTAGGAGCATGCAAAAGAAGATTGATGCCCTCAATTTAGTTTTGCGCGAACACCTGTCCGGGATACGCATTATTCGCGCCTTTAGCCGTGTAGGTTACGAAAAAAGAAGGTTTGCCGCCGCCAACCGGCAGCTTATGGAGCATGCGTTACGCGCAAACCGGCTGTTGGCCCTGTTAGGCCCCGGAACCATGTTGATCATGAACGTATTGATTATCGTCATTATTTGGGCATCCTCCTCCCGTATCGACGCCGGCACCCTCCAAATCGGGGATATGATGGCATTTATCCAGTACGCCATGCAAATATTCATGTCGTTGATGATGATGACGATGATTTTTGTCCTCCTCCCTCGCGCCATGGCATCGTCCGAACGCATCAACGCCGTTTTTGCCCAGCAACCGACCGTATCCGACCCGGATCATCCCGTAACTCCGACCCAAATAACCGGAAACCTGACTTTTGACGATGTGACTTTTAGGTATCAGCAAGCAGAAAATCCGTCGTTACAGCATATTTCCTTTAGGGCCTGCCCCGGAGAAACCATTGCGGTAATCGGCGGAACGGGGGCGGGAAAATCGGCCTTACTCGACCTTATCCTCCGTTATTACGATGTAGAGCGAGGAGCGATTCTTTTGGACGGGCAAAACATCCGTCAATTTTCTCAGGAGACGTTGCGCGCCCACATTGCCTACGTGCCCCAACATACCGTTTTGTTCTCCGGAACCATTTACGACAACATCCGCAAGGGCAAGCAGGATGCCACCGACGAAGAGGTTCGGCACGCCTGTGCCATTGCCCAGGCTTCGGAATTTATTGAACAGATGCCCGACGGGTACGATTCGGAGATTGCCCAGGGAGGAAAAAATTTATCCGGAGGAGAAAAACAGCGCCTCTCCATTGCCCGCGCTTTGGTGCGCAAACCAAAAATCTACCTCTTTGACGACTGTTTTTCGGCCCTCGATTACCATACCGACGCCCGACTCAGGATGGCCCTAAAGGAGGAGACGATCACCTCCACCGTATTGGTGGTGGCCCAACGGGTAAGCAGCATCATGCATGCCGACCGGATTTTGGTTATGGATCAAGGACGTATTACCGGAATCGGCACCCACGATCAATTGCTCCAAACCAACGACATCTATAAAGAAATTGTCCATTCTCAATTAACCGAGGACGAAATCGCATAAACATGGCTCAAAACACCCACATACGACCCAAGTACAACGTCCGCGGCCGAGGAGGGGGAAGCGGACCACCCATAGTGGGCCGCATAGGAGAAAAGAGCAAAGATTTTAAAGGCACCCTTCAAAAAATTCTTTGCTACATAAAGCCTCAGTACAAAGGATTAGCCACTGTTTTTGCTTTTGCCCTGTTGGGTACCGTGTTCAGCATTGCCGCGCCCAAACTGATCGGAATGGGGGTCGACCACCTCTTTCCCCGTGTCGATTTCGGGTATATCGGCAAAATACTCCTCCTTCTTTTGGTTCTATACCTCTTGGCGTCTCTCTTTAGCTACATTCAGGAGTATACCATGGCGGGCGTAGCCCAACGCATCATTCAGCGCATGCGCAACGACGTGGCCGAAAAATTGCAGCATTTGCCCCTTCAATTCTACGATACCCGCACCCACGGCGAAATCCTCAGCCGAGTGACCAACGACATTGACACCATAAGCACATCGTTTCAACAAAGCCTTTTGCAATTAGTTACCGCTATTTTTACCCTGTTTGGCGTAACGGTGATGATGATGACCCTCAGTCTTTGGTTAAGTCTCCTCACCTTTTTGGTCTTGCCCCTCGGAGTGGGGTTGACCGCCTTTATTGCTAAAAAGTCGCATACCTTTTATGCGGGACAGCAACGCGCTTTGGGCCGGTTAAACGGCCACGCCGAAGAGATGTATGGCGGACATAAAGTCGTCAGGGCGTTCCATTACGAAGCTGCCTCCATCGAGGAATTCAATGCAACCAACCAACAATTGTATGCCTTTGGATGGAAGGCCCAATTTGTATCGAGCGTCATCTTTCCCTTATTTAACTTTTTGGGAAATCTCGCCTTTATGGCGATTTGTATCGTAGGGGGATTCTTGGCGGTTACCGGCAGGATGACGTTGGGGAACATTCAGTCATTCATCACCTATTCCCGCCAGTTTAACCAACCCATTTCGCAGGTGGCCAACATTACCAATATTTTGCAATCGACCCTTGCCGCCGCGGAGCGCGTCTTTGAAATACTCGAAGAAACCGAAGAGTCTCCCGACCCCGTGGCGCCCAAAGAGATAGACCATCCAAAAGGGGAGATTGTTTTTGACCATATCAAATTCCGTTACGATCCCGACCAGCCCCTGATCGAAGATATTTCCCTGTCGATTAAACCCGGAGATATTGTGGCTATTGTAGGACCCACCGGAGCCGGAAAAACGACCCTCGTGAACCTGCTCATGCGCTTTTACGAATTGTCCGGCGGTCGAATTACCATTGACGGCGTAGATATTACCCAAATGAAACGTAAATACCTGCACCGCCTCTTTGGGATGGTGCTCCAGGATACCTGGCTCTTTAAAGGAACGATCCGCGAAAACATTCTCTACGGATGGGGAGACGCCACCGAAGAAGAGCTCCTCAACGCTGCCGACACGGCCTTAGCCAACCCTTTTATCCGCGCCCTTCCGGATGGGTACGACACCGTCATTAACGAAGAGGCCAATAATATTTCGGAGGGACAAAAGCAGCTTCTGACCATAGCAAGAGCCATCTTGATCAATCCCTCCGTACTGATTTTGGACGAAGCCACCAGCTCCGTCGACACCCGTACCGAACTCCTCATCCACCGCGCCATGACAGAAGTGATGAAAGGGAGAACGAGTTTTGTGATCGCCCACCGCCTCTCCACCATTCGCCACGCTGACCGTATTTTGGTAATGAACAAGGGATGTTTGGTCGAACAGGGTACCCACGCCGAGCTCCTCGAAAAAGAGGGCTTTTACGCCCGATTGTACAACAGCCAATTTGCTACTTAGCGTACCAACTCCTCAAAATCCACACTTAGCGGCTCTTTGCGGAAAAAGTCGAACTGGGCGGTTTGCCGAATTTTGTAGTAGTAAAGCCAATACTTATACAAGGCGTCTACGTAATTTTGGCGGGAACGGTCTCGGTCTATTTGGGCGTTGTTCATATCGGTAATCGAAATCCGATCCATTAAAAAGCGCTGTTTGGCCACTTCGTAACGCCTTTGGGCCAAAGTGTCTGCCTTGACGGCAATGCTAAACTGCGCACGCTGCATGTTAAACTGACGTACGCTCAATACCACCTCCTGCTCAAAGTCAATCATCGCCTGATCTACCCTTGCCTTGACCAACTCCTGATCGGCCTGTGCCATCCGCACCAGCCCCTTGCCCCGTCCCCAATCGAGGATCGGAATCGAGAGGCCAATACGCACCGTTTGCATGTCGCGGGGGTTCCGGTACGCTTCCGTAAGATTATCCGCCACCTGATTAAGACCAAAGCTCAGGTTCAGGTTAGCCGAAAAACCCCGGCTCGCCTGCCGCTCCGCCACATTTTTTGCGGCCTGAATCAACTGAATTTGCTGATCAATCAGGGCGGGATTATGATCCTTAGCCAAATAGAGGACTTCGTCTACAGAGAGAAACAATTCGGGAACCTCGTTGGGCAGGAGGGTTTCTACCGCCGTCCGCTCGTTGAATCCTAAGAAAGAACGGAATCGGTTTTGTTGGTTTTCCAAACTCAACAACGCTTCGTTTAAACTGGAACACGCATTGCTGTAGTTGAGTTCCGACTGGAGCAAATCGCTCTCGTCTATGGTCCCCATCTGGTAGCGCCCGTAGGCAATTTTGACTAAAGTATCGTTGTTGGCCTGATTAAATTGGGCAATCGCCACCGCCTGCTGGGCCGATGCCAAGTTAAAGAAGTAGGAGATTACATTTTGGGCTAAATCTTCCATTTGCTTGATGTAATTTTTCTTAGCTTCCTGATAATAGAGCGGTTCGATCTTTTTATCCCACTTTCGCTGGTTGACCCCAAAGAGGGACTGGTCGAGCGAAAAGTTTAAGGGGGTAGACATATACTCCGTAGAGAGCTTATTTCCCAGATTGTCTCGGAACCGATCGATGCGGGAGAGGGAAGTGCCCAACGAGACGACGCCCCCTGTTGGGAGGTTTTGACGCACATAAAAGCCGCCGGAAAGCTGGCTCGAAAAATCGGAAGAAAAATCGTGGCGCGCCTCGCCTGTTTCGGGGTCGGTAGCCGTAATCGAAATGATCTGACGCGAAAAGTTAGGGAGGCTGGCGTCAAAACTCAGAGCGGGTAAAAAAGAGGCGCGGTACGATTGGTTGCGCCAATACTGCACCATAAAAGTGTTGCGCGCCCTGATCGCTTCGGGAGATTGTCTGCGCGCCAGATCCAAGGCCTCTTCTAAAGTGACGGTACGCACCCTTCCCTCCTGAGCCTCCACTCCGATACCCGAACAAAACAGGGCAAGGGTAAAAAAGTATTTAATGATTCTATTCATACCTAAGAGATTCTATTGGATCGCGCAAAGAAGCCCTCCGCGCCGGAGCGTAGCCAAAAATAACTCCGACAGCTACCGACACCATAAAAGAGAGAAGAATCGACCAAAAAGAGACCAAAGTTTGGATTTGAAACATCCGCTCTATCATAAACGAGAGGGAAACCCCCAAAAAGACCCCGATCACCCCTCCGGTAACGCTGATTAATATGGCTTCGGCCAAAAATTGCGCTACCACATCTACCTTTTTGGCCCCAATGGCCAACCTGATCCCAATCTCTTTGGTACGCTCCATCACAGAGGCAAACATAATATTCATAATACCGATCCCCCCCACTAAGAGCGAAATACCTGCAATCGCCCCCAACACAATGTTAAAAATATCGTTGGAGCGTTGCTGTTGCTTTAACAACAATTCGGGCACCGTGACCTCAACATCGGCTACCCCCTGATGCCTCCGTACCATCATTCGAGACAAGACATTCTGGGCTACAGGCAGTTGTCCGCTCTCTTCCATCTGAACAATAATTCGGCTCAATTCGTGCACTGGGGCTTCGCTTTGGCTGTTGCTGTAAGAGACCACTATCCCCCCTCCCCGCAACCTGAAGACAGAACCGCCCGAACGGGCTTTATACCTCAAAGTAAAACTGTTGATGGGAATATAAATTTGATCGTTGTACTCCGACTTTGCCCCTACCCGCTGTAACACGCCAATCACCTTGAGCCAAACATCATTAAATTTAATATAACTCCCTATGGCCGGCACCTTGTTAAAAAATTTGGCCCGTACGTTGTGCCCGATTACGCATACCGCCATTTTCTCCTTCTGATGCTGTTCTGTAAAGAAACTTCCGGAGGCGACAGAAAGGTTAAAAATTCGGAAATAGTCGGCATCTACCCCCACCATTTTTCCCGATTTACTCAGACCATTGGCGCTGAGGGTTCCGGACACGATCGCCTCCGACGAGAGGTACAAAACGTGCGGCAGAACTTGGCGGATGGCCATGGCATCTTTTTGGTTGAGTCCGGGAGAAAACTTAACGGCTCCTTTTTGCTCTTTTTCCGACCCCGAACCACTCCCCTCCTCCTCCTCTTCTTTGGCCTTCTCGGGATCTAAAGGGGCAATCACTATGTTATTCACCCCCACCATCTTGATTTGATCCATAATCTCCTGCTTGGCCCCCCGCCCAATCGCCATCATGCTGATCACCGCCCCTACTCCAAAAATAATCCCCAGCGTGGTAAGGAACGATTTGAGCTTGTTGCCGACTATCGACTCAAAGGCGATCTCCACATCGTGGAGGTAGTGATGAATAAAAGGGAGGTTGGGTCGCATGGCCGCTTATTTTCCCGGTTCGGAAAGATAAATTTTGTCCCCCTCGTTCAACCCCTTTTCGACGACGCAAAAATTTTCGTTGGAGAGGCCAAGTTCCACCACTTGACGGTTGCCGTTGGCTCGATAGACCCAGTGTTCTGAATCGTCTCCGTAAATCGCCTCTAAGGGAATAAAGAGTTTATCGGACTCCGAAGCGGTAATAATCGTATTGGAGGTGGTCATGGAGGGTTTTAACAAGGCGTCCTCAACCGGATCCAATTGAATCACAACCTCAAAGAGTTTTGCGCCTGAACCATAGTTATTTGCAGCCATATTGGAGACTTCAATAACTTTTCCCATATAGACCTTGTCGGGCAAAGCGTCAATCCCAATCCGTACTCGATTTCCCTTTTTTACCTTGTTAATATCAATTTCGTTTACCTGTGTATTGGACAAAAGGATGGCCAAATCGGGCAAGGTAGCCACCGTGAGTTCATTCGAATTAATAGTAGAGCCAACCCTCAGTTTTTCGCCGTACCAGTTGCGGTGGTAAATGACCATGCCGGCAGCCGGGGCCCGAATCACAAAGTTATTGAGTACCTCCAACATCTCTTTGTATTGCCGCTCTTTTAGGCTCAACTCCAACTGGCCGTCCTGAACATTGGCACGAGCCTGCTCTAACTTAAGCTGATAATTCTTTTGCTCCTGATCCCAATCCCGCAGCGCTTTTTCCAAAGCATTTTTTTGTTGACGCTGGGTGGCGGGGGGCTCGTATACCGATTGTTCCACGGCAATCTTTTTCTCTTCCAAATCAAACTGCATATTCAACAGCACATTCCTCGCCCCCCTCAAAGTCAGGGCCGTATCCAAAAGAATCCGATCCTGTTTGGCCTTGAGTCTTTCCAACTCATCCTCTAAATCTTTTAAGCTGTTGTCGGCCGAAGAACGATCTAAGGTGGCCACATAATCCCCCTCTTTGACCATCGTCCCTTCGGGCACCAAATCCTGAATTTTGATCTCGCCAAAGCGGACGTTCCGCGCCCTGATGCCTTGAGGCGCCTCGATCTTGGTTTTGTTTTGCGTCGTCAATTCGCCCGTCGTTACCACGGTAACCTCAAAGAGGCCTTTTTGTACCGAAGCAAACAAGACCTCGTCGACCGATTTTTTATGCCTTATAACCCACACACATACTAATCCCAAAACAACAATGGCCGCGCCAATAAAAAGGAGTCTTTTCTTTTTCATGATGCTTTTTCACTTTTTAAATGCCGCCATCCCTCGCTCCAAAAAGTCGAGCAACTCATCGGCGGCGGCGTATCCAAGCCCTTTTACCAAAGTGTTTTCATCGCTGTCGAGAACGGCAAAATAGGGCTGACTGCGCACCTCAAATTTTTCTAACTGATAAGCTGCATTTTGTTTGCTCACAGAGGCCATTGCCCCTGTTCTAACGTCGGTATATAAGGCAACAAAAACATACTCCCGATTGATGAGTTCAACCACGCGGGAGTCTTTAAAGGCGCTTGCTTTCATCTTTTTGCAGTTGGAACAAAAAATGCCGGTAAAGTCCAAAAGCAGGGGTTTATGCACCTCTTTAGCATACACAACGGCCTCCTGCAAATCAAAATATCCGGGGATATTATCGGGCAAAGCCATACGGGATTCTGCTCCTGCATATTTGGGAGTGGTACCCTGGGGCGTACGCGCTCCGGTAGCCACCTC
>WRJW01000180.1 GCA_009778375.1 Bacteroidota bacterium | reverse complement strand
ATGCGTGAAATAGACATATATTCAACTAACCAGTACCCCTGTTTTATCATATACCAATAAAACAACGAACGGGCAGTGCGGCCATTACCATCTACAAAAGGGTGCATATAGGAAAGCATAAAATGTACAATAATTGCCTTTATTATGGGGTGGATAAAGGAGGTACTGTTTTGGTTGAAAAACTTCTCCAAATCGGCAAGTAGTGTTTCCAACTCCTCGTAATGAGGTGGATGATGTGCTATTTCGCCAGAAACGCCGTCGATTACAAAAATATTATTGTGTTGTCGGATATTTCCTGCATCATGTTCGTCGTCGAGTGTATTGGCGGTCATGGAACGGTGAATCTCTTTAAGTAGCCCGACAGTGAAATCTTTTTTTGAGAGTTCTTTTATATAATTTATTGTGAGATAATTATTTAAAATCATGTGTTGCCCTTTGCTTTTTGGCTTTTCGTTCTTAAGAAGCATATCTTTTGCTACTTTGCGCGTAGTTGCAGCGCCTTCCATTTGGCTCGAAGCAATTGCCTCTTCCATAATGGACGAAATAAGATAGGCATTTTTGTTTTCGGAAGGAATAATTTGCTCGCCCGTTAAATTGCCACCGATGTTCATATCAAAATAATGTAACAGTTCGAGCATTTCGTCGGTTACGTTAAAGCAGAATTCGTATTTTCCGAAGTCAAGCGAGGTCTCAGTTGACCGGCGCACATATTGCAGGGCAAACCATAGAATCCGATTATCTATATTCGAAGCTGTTTTGATATATTTTACCTTGTCCCAATAGGGGTAATCGGCATTTATTTCTCTGATTTCAGCAAAAGCATTATTAGCAATTTCTTGGCCGTTAGTAAATTTTGCAGAAATAGCAAATGCTGTATCAAGGGCTTGAGCATTTTCCTCTTTGGAGGCTATGGGAGGATGTTCCAACATATTTTGTCAATAACAAATTCTAATAGTGCAAAGATACAACTTTCTTTTAAATTCTTCTTGTTTCTCTAAGAATCTTTAAGTTTCAAGGAGTTTTTTGGTCTATTACGCATTTGTTCGGTTTTGCTAAAAGCTTGTCTATGTTACTTTCCGATACAGAACTTCCCAAAAATATTTGCAAGTATCTCTTGATTAGTAATTTCCCCAGTAATACTTCCCAATTCATGCAGCGCCTGTCTCAGGTCTTGAACAATCAGGTCGGTGGGAAGTTCGGTACTTAGACCCTGACGGACGCAATCCAAGGCTTTTTGGGCTTGCTGCAAAGCCTGAAAGTGGCGGAGGTTGGTAACCAGAACGGCGTTTTGGGGGAGGAGGGAGGAGTCAAAACGGGCGTTAACGGCAGCAACTAAGGTCTCTTTAAGGGCGGAGATACCTAAATGATATTTGGCGGAAAGGGCGGTGACGGCATACAGAGAAAGATTGGTTTTAATTTCGGGTAACGGATTGTTGTTGTTTATTTTATCCGACTTATTCAAAACAATAATAAGCTGGGTATCGGGGGAGGCAATAGCGGTTACGTTATGAAGTTGCTCGTGGAAAGAGTCGGGTTGAGTAGCATCAAGCACCAAGAGGAGGAGGGAGGCCGTCCTGATTTTTTGATGGGAACGCGCGATACCCATACGTTCGATCTCTTCGTTTGCCTCGCGTAATCCGGCCGTATCGATAAAACGAAAGCGAATCCCTTCTAAGGTAATCTCTTCTTCGATGGTATCGCGGGTGGTACCGTGAATCTCCGAAACAATGGCCCGTTCTTCTCCAACCAAAGCGTTGAGCAGGGTGCTTTTTCCCGCATTGGTGGGGCCGATAATGGCTACAGGGAGGCCGTTTTTGAGGACATTGCCTAAGCTAAAGGAGTGGCAAAGCCTTTGGATCGTCTCTTGCAATTGGTGCAATAAATCCAACAATCGGTTTCGGTCGGCAAAAATGACCTCTTCTTCGCTAAAGTCCAATTCCAATTCGAGCAGGGAGGCAAAATGGAGTAACTCACTCCTAAGTTGACGGATTTCCTGAGAAAAACCTCCCCGCATCTGGGTCATGGCCACACGATGCGCCGCCTGATTTTCGGAGGCAATTAAATCGGCAATGGCTTCGGCTTGAGCCAAATCTATTTTTCCATGCAGAAATGCCCTTTGGGTAAAGGCGCCTGGGCCGGCCGGAACTGCTCCTTCCTGAATCAATAAACGCATGATTTCTTGCACAATATAACTCGATCCATGGCAATTAATCTCGACCGTATCTTCTCCGGTATAGGAGGCAGGGGCAACGGCAATATGTACCATAACTTCGTCAATCAGGCGGGTGTGGTCGTAAATCCGTCCAAAGTAGAGTTTCTTAGGTTTTACATCGAGGTCAGCAGTAGCCGGACGAAAAACTTTATTCAGGATTTGATGCGACAAAGGGCCACTGATGCGGATAATAGATAATGCAGAACTTCCTAATGCGCAGGCAGGTGCGCAAATCGTTTCGTTTTGGAAGAAATTTTTCTTATCACTCATTAAACTTATTCTTATTATTATAGTCTAAGGCAAAAATCTTAATAATTATTAAGAAGGTTTATTTAAGTAATGCGTGTGGAGGCTGTCTAAGGGATTAGGCAGCCTTCTTTTATTTTTTCTGCAAAAGTAATACATTCTCAACATGATGTGTATGAGGAAACATATCCACGGGTTGCACGGCCTGCACGGAGTAGCGTGTGGAGAGTACCTGCAGATCCCGTGCCTGTGTTGCCGGATTACAACTTACGTAAATAATTTTTAAAGGAGCAGCTTCGAGGATTGTGTGCACCACATCGGGATGCATGCCGGCCCTGGGCGGATCCACCACGATGAGGTCCGGCTTACCGTTTCGGAGGATAAAATCGGCATTGAGTACTTTGCGCAGGTCGCCCGCATAAAAACGACTGTTGGCGATCTTGTTGATGTCGGCATTTTCACGAGCATCAGCTATGGCTTCTGCTACATATTCAATGCCGATTACTTCTTTGGCATAAGGCGACAAAAAGAGGGCAATGGTACCGGTTCCCGTGTACAAATCGTAGATCCTTTCGCATCCTCTTCCCCCTGCAAAATCCCGAACCACCCTATATAATTGGTACGCTTGATCCGAATTGGTCTGGTAAAATGACTTGGGGCCAATTTTAAACCGAAACGACTCCATTTGCTCCATAATAAAAGCGGTGCCGCGGTAGGGGAGTACCTCCAATCCCTCAAAAGAGTCGTTTCGTTTTTCATTGATTACGTACATTAGGGAGGTGATAGAGGGAAATTGCTCCATAAGGTAGTCCAATAAGGCTGTTCGCTTCTCTATATCTTCATAGCTGAAAGCAAGCACCACCATCACCTGACCGGTAGTAGCTGTACGGATCATAAGGGTTCGCAAAAAACCTGTTTGTGTTTTCAGATCAAAAAATGAGTAATCATGCTCTTGAGCAAAAGATTTTATGGATAATCGAATGGCGTTGGAGGGTTCGGGTTGAAGATAACAATGGTTAAGGTCCAAAACTTTATCGAAAAAACCGCTTATATGAAAACCAAGGGCGCATTGTTGGGTCAATGCAAAGCCTGCAGGCGACTCAAAGGTTTCACGGCTGATCCAGCTACGGTTAGAAAATGTAAATTCCAATTTATTACGGTATTCCCTCGTTTTTTGAGCGCCGATAATCGGCGATATGGCTGGAATTTCTAATTTACCTATTCTGGTAAGCTGGTCATATACTTGTTGTTGTTTGTATTTGAGTTGTAAATGATAGGGTAAAGACTGCCATTTACAACCTCCGCAATTGCCAAAATGGGGGCAAAATGGAGCGATCCGATCGGTAGAAGGCTGACGCAGATGCAATAGCCGACCTTCCATATATCCTTTTTTCTTATGTGTAATCTCTATATCTACAACATCTCCGGGTATGGCTTGGGGTACAAATAATACCTTACCGTTTACCATAGCCAGCGCCTTGCCTTCGGCAGCTATTCCGCTAATCAAAATGTTTTCCAAAATCATTTTACAAAGGTAATTCAAAAAGATTGTATCTTAGCAACGTAATTGAGCTATTCAAAAAGTTACACAATTTATATTATGTTAAATAATTATTATGACCCCTCTTGCCGAACGTCTCCGTCCCGCCTCCTTAGATGAGTATATCGGTCAGGAACATTTAGTAGCCCCCGGCGCCGTGTTACGGAACATGATAGAAAGTAAGAATCTATCTTCTTTCATTCTATGGGGACCTCCCGGCGTAGGTAAAACAACGTTGGCAAAGATTATTGCCCATACATTGGAACGACCTTTTTTTTCTCTTTCAGCCGTTAGTTCCGGTGTAAAAGAGGTCAGGGAAATCATCGAAAAAAATCGACATAATCGCCTCTTCACTACCTCTACGCCCATATTGTTTATAGATGAAATACACCGCTTTAGCAAGTCACAACAGGATGCATTGCTGGGGGCTGTAGAAGACGGAACCCTTGTGCTCATTGGTGCTACTACCGAAAATCCCTCTTTTGAGGTGATCTCTCCCCTACTCTCCCGCTGTCATGTCTACATTTTAAAATCATTGAATATTAGTGATTTACAGCTACTTTTAGAACGTGCATTAGTTAAAGATAGCTATTTGAGTGCCCTCACTTTTGATATACAGGAAACCGAGGCCCTATTCCGATTTTCCGGGGGCGACGCACGTAAATTGCTAAATATCATTGAACTTTTGGTCTCGCAAACGGACCCGGGCGCTAAAGTAGACGTTTCCAATCAATCCGTAACAAAATGTTTGCAGGAAAATCTGGCCTTTTACGACAAGAACGGAGAACAGCATTACGATATTATATCTGCTTTTATCAAGAGTCTGCGCGGTTCCGACCCCAATGGAGCCATCTATTGGCTGGCGCGAATGCTGGCCGGAGGAGAAGATCCCCTTTTTATTGCCCGCCGAATGGTGATCTTAGCGGCCGAAGATATAGGATTAGCCAATCCCAATGCCCTGTTGATGGCCAACGCCTGTTTTGACGTTGTGCACAAGATAGGTATGCCCGAGGGTCGATTACCCCTTGCAGAAGCCGCACTTTATTTGGCGACATCGCCAAAAAGCAATAGCGCTATCGAAGCTATTGACGGAGCTGCGGCCTTAGTCAGGGAAACGGGAGATTTGCCGGTACCCCTCCACTTGCGTAACGCTCCCACCCAATTGATGAAAGATTTGGGCTATGCCAAAAACTACAAATATGCCCATTCCTATAAGGATAATTTTGTAGATCTGGAATTTTTACCGGATGGGCTTAAGGGAACAAGAATGTATACTCCGGGCAACAATCCACGGGAAGGTGAGGTCGCCAAATATTTATCCCGTTTGTGGAAAAAGTATGGCTATTTTTAACTACTTTTGTGCCTTATAGATAACACCGAAGGTAATGGCTCAATATCCTGATATTCAAAAGTTAAAACATACAGCATCCGGCAATTTCTTTCTTATTGCGGGACCTTGTGTGGTCGAAAGTGAACAGCTTTGCATGAAGGTTGCCGAGGAGGTTTGTGCGTTGTCCGATAAATGGCGGATACCTTATATATATAAGGCTTCCTACCGCAAAGCCAATCGTTCACGAGGCGATTCCTTTACCGGTTTGGGAGATGAAAAAGCCCTCGAAATCATTCAAAAAGTAGGCGAACGTTTTGATATTCCCACTTTGACCGACATTCATCAACCTCATGAAGCCGCCATTGCCGCTTCCTACGGGATAGACGTACTCCAAATTCCCGCATTCCTTTGCCGACAAACCGATTTATTGGAAGCCGCTGCTGCCACCGGTAAGGTAGTCAATATTAAGAAAGGGCAGTTTCTCGCTCCCGACGCCATGCGTTTTGCGGCCGAAAAAGTAAGTTGTTGCGGAAATAAACGTATTATACTGACTGACAGGGGAACACAGTTTGGTTATGCCGATCTGATTGTGGACTTTAGAGCCATCCCGATCATGAAACGCACCGGTTATCCGGTGGTGCTTGATGTTACCCACAGCCTGCAACAACCCAATCAGGCTTCAGGGGTAACCGGAGGCCAACCACAAATGATCGCCACATTAGCCAAAGCGGCCATGGCAGTAGGCGTTGATGGCCTCTTTTTGGAAACACACCCGGACCCAGCTCTTGCCCTGTCCGACGGAGCCAATATGTTGCGATTGGATTTGTTGGACGACTTATTCAAACAAACCATCCCCATTTATCAAGTTATCCAAAATTTTTCATCATGAATCAGAACGAATTTAGCAAACGCTACGAGAAACTGCCCATCCATATTTTTGACGATTCATTTTATGCCTCCTCTTTGGTTGCCGAAGATTTGCGCCAACGTATAACCCGTCAAGATCAGGAGGGCGCTCCCACGGTAATTGCCTTTAGCGCATCGTCAGCTCTGATTCAGGTGTATGAAGCTTTGGTCAAACTCCATAAAGAGCAAAAACTTAGTTTTAAAAACGTAAAGGCATTTGTAGTAGACGAGTATTATCCTATTGCTCCTCACGATTTACAAAGTCATTTCCGTTTTATGCGCGAATATCTCTTTGATCAGGTAGACATCCCCCCCGAATCTGTTTATTATCCGGACGGCAGCCTTTCTAAAGATCAGATATACAGGTTTTGTATGGAATATGAACAACGAATTGCCGATTTTGGAGGGATAGATATTTTGCTCACCGGTAATATGGGCTTTAACGAACCCGGATCTCCTTACAATTCCCAAACCCGATTAATCACTTTAAATTACACCTCTCGCGTTTCTGCCGCCAGCGAATTTTTCGGAGTCGAATATGTGCCCCACTATGCTATTACTATGGGGATAGATACCCTCTTTTCAGCCAAAGAAATATTTTACTTAGCCTGGGGAGAGGGAAAAGCATCGGGAATTCAGAAAATAGTCGAAGGTCAGGTCGATGAGTCGCATCCCTCCTCATACCTCCAAAAACATACCGCCGTACAATTGATGGTAGACTGGGCTGCTGCCGCCGAACTGACAAGGGTAAAGACTCCCTGGCTGACGGGCCCCTGCATTTGGGATGATAACCTTACCCGCAGAGCGGTCTTTTGGCTCTGTAAAAAGTTAAAAAAACCAATTTTAAAAATAACATCTCGGGATTATAACGACAACGGGATGAGTGATTTGGTTACCGAAAAAGGCCCTGCAAGCAAGATTAACATCAAAGTATTTAACGATTTACAGCATACCATCACGGGGTGGCCCGGTGGTAAACCAAATGCAGACGACAACACGCGACCGGAACGTGCCTTTCCTTTTCCCAAAAGGGCAGTGATTTTTAGCCCCCACCCGGACGACGACGTTATTTCGATGGGGGGAACTTTAGCTCGCCTTTCGGAGCAGGGACACGAGGTTCATGTAGCCTATCAGGTATCGGGTAATATTGCCGTATTTGACCACGATGCTGTTCGTTTCCTCGATTTTTTAAGGGACAGCAGCCATATCTATTCATTTTCTTCGGAAGTGGCTGAAGAAATATACAATCAAGCAGTTAAAGATTTGGCCAACAAAAAACCCGGAGAGGCCGACCCCTATTCGATCCAACAGGTAAAGACCGCCATTCGCCGAGGCGAAGCCAAATCGGCCTGTCGCTACCTCAAGATTCCCGAAGACAGGGTACATTTTTTGGAATTGCCTTTTTATGAGACAGGAGGCGTTAAAAAGAAACCGTTAGAGGCTCAAGATATCCGCATTGTAAAAGAATTGCTCCACACGGTACAACCCCATCAAATTTTTGCCGCCGGCGACTTGAGCGACCCGCATGGCACTCATCGGATATGTTTTCTCTCTATTTTGGAAGCCTTGCAGGAACTTCGTCATGAGTCGTGGATGAAAGATTGCCGGATATGGCTCTACCGGGGCGCGTGGCAGGAATGGGATGTATCGGAAGCAGATATGGCCGTACCCCTGAGTCCGGAAGAGGTGGAAATCAAGAGGGAAGCTATTTTTAAACACCAGTCTCAAAAAGATCGGCCCCTTTTCCCCGGTTCAGACAGCAGGGAATTTTGGAAACGGGCCGAAGAGCGAAACCACAATACCGCCGACCTCTATGATCAATTGGGTATGGCCGAATATCAGGCTATTGAGCTTTTTGTACGGTATAAGTTCGAGGGGTAGATGAAGAAAAAGATTCTTACCGTCAAAGTGATTAGAAGAAGGGATAACCTACCCCAAACTGGATGGCGTAATTATTGGATTTAAACCAGTGAGACACAGGCATCCAATCCCGATGTTGCGGATCACGCCAAACCAATCCCATATCTAAACGCAACAGCACAAAGTCAAGGTTAAGGCGCAGGCCAAATCCACCGGCAACGGCGATGCTTTGGTAAAAGTCTTTAAAACGAAAAGCGCCCGCTTCCCTTCCTAAATCTTGTCGTAAGGTCCAAACATTTCCGGCATCCACAAAGAGGGCCCCTTCCAACTTCCAAAAAAGTTTGGGTCGATACTCAACGTTCGCTTCCAATTTTACGTCTCCGGTTTGGTTTGGAATCGAAAAAGTAGAATCCAAAGGCATATAACCCGGACCTACGGCACGAGCCTGCCAAGCGCGGAGGCTGTTGGCACCACCGGCATAAAAAAGTTTTTCAAAGGGAAGGGCGTTGGTATTTCCGTAAGCAATTCCGATTCCGCCATACAGCCTCATAGCAACGCTGTGCGCTGGTTGCGGCTTCCAGGTATATACGGCATTGACTTCGGTTTTCCAGTATTGAGAATAGGCTGTGCCCCACACCAAACGTGAACCCGAAGTATCTTTAGCCATACGCTTGTTAAATAGGCTTAAAGTATTGCCTGACAAATCGGTAATCCAACGGCTGTAGAAATAGCTTCCGGTTGGAGAGGGCGAATTGTCGGTAGTATAATAAAAGGTAAAGGAAGACCCCAGGTCAAAGTGATTTTGGTAACTGTTGATTAAAAAGGGGTCATGGAGGCTTTTGTAAAAGGACGAATCGATTTGATAGAGCCGCACAATGTTTAATTGAGCCGGATTGAACCGATAATAGAAACGCTCGCCGCCCCGCCATGTATATCCAAAGTTAAACGAGAGTAAGTTTCGGGTAAATTCGGGACGCTGTTGAAAACTGTAACTCGCCCCTGCATCCGTTTGGGGCGTATAGTTATTGAACCAGCTTTGGGGAACGGGAAACAAAAAAGTGGGAAAAGACAGGCTTGCAGAAGTTCCTAATTCGGTGGATGCTATAGGATTATTGATTTTAAATTGAAAATTTCCCAAAAAACTCAGCGTCAGCCATTCTCCTCCTCTAAAGACATTTTTATGAAAGTAGGAAAGCGCAGGAGAGATACC
>WRJW01000179.1 GCA_009778375.1 Bacteroidota bacterium | reverse complement strand
ACTTCACACAGGTCAAAGCCTATGATCCGTTTTTTTGAAGCAGCCAGGCTGTGCAGCAGGTAATCGGCCTCTCTAAAAGTGAGGCCTCCGGGAACGGGCGTGCCGGTATGGGGGCAACAATCGGGGCTAAGGCCGTCTATGTCAAAACTGATGTACACATTTTGGGGCAGGCTCTCTATGATGTCGCGGCAGAGAGAACTCCAGGTATCCCCTTGGAAGAGGCGGCGGCGGAGTTCCTGATCGGAAAAGCAACGGATATGCTCAGAAGCGGCAATAAGGTCGGCTTCGTCCTGACAGTAATCGCGGATGCCTACCTGGGTGAGGCTGATTCCGGGAAGTCGGGCTGCATGATGCATGATGGAAGCGTGGGAAAAAGTAAATCCTTCGTAGGCACAGCGCAGGTCGGCATGGGCGTCTATATGTAAAATTCCAAACGATTTAAATTGGTCGTGCAGGGCTTGCATCAATCCTAAGGGTACGCTGTGCTCCCCGCCTACAATACCCACCAGTTTGCCTTGGTTGATTTGGGCTTGGCAGGTTTGGCGAACGGTTTGATGAAGGGCGGCACAAGCGTCGTTTACCAAAGCAAGGGAACGGTAATCGGGCGCCTGTCCCTGCTCCAGAGCAGAAATGACTTTTTGTGCGAACTTGCGTACGCTCCGGTTTTTTTTGTCGATGTCGGCTAATGGAGGCAGCGTACCAATGGGTATTTCCCAAGCCTGCGGCACCAATGGGTCGTAAAGGTCGATTTGGACAGAGGCCGCAATCATGGCCTTGGGGCCCTTATGGGTTCCGGGGCGATACGACGTGGTTACATCCCAGGGTACAGAGAGCAATACGATTTCTGCCTCTTCCGTCGTATAGGGCAAGGCAAAATAATTACCGTTTGGAATACCTATATCGTTGGGATTAAATGCCACTATACAATCCCCTCCCGCATAATATCGTGAATATGGATCATACCCACGTAGTCTCCCTCTTTAAGCACAATGAGTTGGGTAATTTTCTTCTCCTCCATCAGCCGGAATGCGTTAATGGCCATTTCGTTAATGTCTATGGTTTTTGGGTCTTTATTCATCAGCTCCTTTGCCCGAAGTGCTCCAAAAGATCCCCCCCTCTCTACCATTCGGCGGATATCGCCATCGGTGATAACCCCGCAAAGCGCCCCGTTATCATCAAGTACAGCAGTGGCGCCCAATCGGTTGGATGAAATCGTGAAAATGGTTTTTTGCAACGATTCTTGATAGTTTACGGACGGGGCCCGAGACGAGTCAAAAAGGTCGCTGACCCTGATATAGAGTTTTTTTCCAAGGGCGCCTCCCGGATGTACACGGGCAAAGTCGTCCGCCTTAAAGCCCCGTTTTTGGAGAAGGCAAACGGCCAGCACGTCACCCATTACCAATTGGGTCGTGGTGCTGCTCGTGGGGGCTAAATTATGGGGGCATGCCTCGCCGTCCACGGTAGCCAACAGGCGGTAATCGGCCTGACGGGCTAAATAGGAATCGGGGTTGGAAACGATAGCCACCAATTTGTTTCCCATGGTTTTAATTAACGGCACCAACACCTTGATTTCAGGTGTATCTCCGCTTTTAGAGAGGCAAATAACAATGTCCGAAGGTTGTATCATACCCAAATCTCCATGTATGGCGTCGGCAGCGTGCATAAAGAGGGCGGGGGTTCCGGTAGAGTTAAAAGTCGCTACCATTTTGGTAGCGATGATGGCGCTTTTTCCTATGCCGGTGACGACTACCCGACCCGAATTATGGTACATCAAATCCACCACATCGACTAAATTCTGGTCGATAAAATCTTTTAATTTTAAAACAGCAGCAGACTCTTTTTCAATAACTTGTATAGCCAACTCCTTAATTTCGTCCATCACTTTTTGTTTATTATTTTGTAAGAATGATACAAAGTTATAACTTAGGGCCACAAAGGTAGTGATTTTATCCATGGAAATAACATCTAAAGAACTGCACGACCACTTAAAAAAATTCTTTGGTTTTGATTCCTTTAAAGGAACGCAGGAGGCAATCATTCAGAACCTGCTGGAGGGAAAAGATGCTTTTGTGCTGATGCCCACCGGCGGGGGTAAGTCGCTCTGCTACCAACTTCCGGCCCTGTTGCTGGAGGGAACGGCTGTTGTGGTCTCTCCCCTGATTGCCCTGATGAAGAATCAGGTGGATGCGATCAGGGGATTTGTTGAGGAAGATATGAGCATTGCCCACTTTTTGAACTCTTCGCTAAACCGGCAACAGTTGAACGATGTGCGCAACGCCCTTCTTACCGGCCATACCAAGTTGCTCTATGTGGCGCCCGAATCGCTGACTAAAGAGGATAATATACAATTACTCCGTCAGGTGAAGATTTCGTTTTATGCGATTGACGAGGCGCATTGTATTTCGGAGTGGGGGCATGATTTCCGACCCGAATACCGTCGGATTCAGCAATTGATACAGGAGATTGGGAAAGCTCCGATTATGGCCCTTACCGCCACTGCCACCCCCAAGGTGCAGAACGATATCCAAAAAAACTTGGGTATGCTCGACGCCACCCTCTTTAAATCCTCCTTTAATCGGGAAAATCTATACTACGAAGTAAGGCCAAAATTGCAGATAGACAAAGAGATTATCAAGTTTATCAAAGCCAACTCAGGCAAATCGGGAATCATTTATTGCCTGAGTCGGAGAAAGGTAGAGGAGGTAGCCGACCTGTTGGTGGTGAACGATATTCGTGCTTTGCCCTACCACGCCGGCTTGGACAGCCATACCCGTTCACAAAATCAGGACAGCTTTTTGATGGAAGAGGTGGAGGTGATTGTGGCCACTATTGCTTTTGGCATGGGCATCGACAAACCCGATGTGCGGTACGTGATTCATTACGATATTCCTAAGAGTTTAGAGGGGTATTATCAGGAGACCGGTCGCGCCGGACGGGATGGAGGCGAGGGGCAATGTATTGCCTTTTACCGCTATAAAGATATTCAAAAGTTAGAAAAATTTATGCAGGGCAAGCCGGTGGCCGAACAGGAGATTGGCAAGCAGTTACTCTTAGACACAGTGGCTTATGCAGAAACCAATACTTGCCGCCGTAAGGTATTACTCCACTATTTTGGCGAAGAATATGGGCAGGATTCGTGCCACAATTGCGACAATTGCCTCTATCCCAAGGTGCAGTTTGACGGACAGGATCAGTTGTGTATGGTGTTGGAGACGGTTGAAGCCGTTAAGCAGCAGTTCAAAGCGGAGCACGTAGCCAATATTATTGCCGGACAAAGCAATTCGATCATCAAATCGTACAACCATCATTTATTGGATCTTTTTGGAATCGGCAAAGATAAAAGCCCCCATTTTTGGAATGCCATTATTCGTCAAGCCCTTATTCTTAAAATGTTGGATAAAAATATAGAACATTACGGCCTGTTGGAACTTACCGAAAAAGGTCGCGCTTTTCTCCGTGATCCCGAACCCATAATGTTGACCGAAGATCGGGAGTTTGTAGAGGAGGAAGATGAGGATGGTTTTGTAGGAGGGGCGCCCAAGGGTGGGGGAGGTGGTGGCGATTTGGAATTGCTGGCCCTGTTAAAAGATTTACGTCACGATATGGCAAAAAAACTCAAACTTCCCGCTTTTGTCATCTTTCAGGATCCCTCTTTAGAAGATATGTCGATCCAGTACCCCATATCGATCAACGAACTCAAGAATTGTCAAGGCGTGGGCGAAGGTAAAGCCCGAAAATTTGGGAAAGAGTTTGTTGCGCTGATTGCCAAATATGTGGAAGAAAACGAAATCGAACGGCCTCAGGATATGGTGGTCAAATCGCTGATCAATAAGTCGAGCAATAAGGTCTATATTATTCAGAGTATTGACCGTCAGTTGCAGTTTGAGGATATTGCCGAGGCCAAGGGGATGCAAATGAACGAACTTTTTGACGAGATTGAAGTCATCATCAATTCGGGCACCAAACTCAACATTGACTATTATTTAGAGCAGGCTATTGACGAAGATAAATTAGAGGAAATTTTCGACTATTTTCGCCACGATGCTGCTTCAGAGTCAATAGAAGATGCGTTGGATGCCTTAGGACGTGACTTTAGCGAAGAGGAAGTCCGTTTAGTACGGATGAAGTTTTTGTCGGAATTGGGCAATTAATCCTAAATCAGAACAAATACCCCGTATTGATATATAAACCACCTTTACCATCTTGTTTATCAAGTGTTTTTGCATAGTCTACAGCAATAATAAAGTTTCGGTTAATCACTATGCGGAATCCCCCGCCAGCAGCCGTATGAAGTCTGTCAGATTTAGTGGTGTTAATAAAATGGTTGTAGTCGTCTAATAAAGGTTCGGAAGATCCCCCTCGTGGATATAAATAGTCCGGAATCGTTAAGTCGTAATTTCGAGTAACCGTTGCACCGTCAAGAAAAGCATTGAGTCCCAAATAAATATTTTGATTCCAAAGGTGAAAACCGATCATCTTCCACCTAAGTTCCGCGTTAAAAAAAGCGACGTCCAACCCCTGTACCCGATCCCTCATGATCCCCCGCACGGTGCGGTATCCTCCTATCCCGTCTCGGTCATACTCTTTGCCTATATTACTGAATACAGGCATAATATAATAGGGCAAACTCCCGATGCTCCCTTGGTAATTCAATCTATAGGCAAAGGTGAGTTTTTCGCTGACGACGGGAATATAGTGGCGAAAAGTGACCATATATCGAGCGAAGCCATGGGTGGTGCCCAAAAAGCCGGGAGCCAGGGTAAGGTTGGCCTCAGCCCAAATTCCGGAAGCGGGCGCCGCTTCAAAATCGCGGGTGTCGTACATGACTCCAAGTCGCAGGGCACTGGTTGTGCCTCCCTCCTTCTCCTCAGGAGCGATGATGCCCCAGTTTACATACTTTTCGTAGAGTGTTTCGCCCCAAAACTGATCGGCTTCGTTTTTGCCTTTATTGATTTTTTCCAAATCAACGGGACGGTAACGATAGCGGCTAAAGTAATAACCTGCCTGCCAAAAGAGTTTGTTTTTCCACAAATTGCCCACAAAATCGGCTTTTGCGCTTAAGGCCAATCGCTCTAAGCGGTAAAAAGCGCTCTTTTCGTCGGGATCGTAAATGGACTGATAACCATTGAGTCCGTAAAAATCCATGGCTTTGTCAAATACGGCCGTAGTGGCCACCGACATCCTGACCTTTGGAATGAGATGTTTGGTATCGTAGGTTAAAAAATATTGCTGCGTACCTTTGGTATACGCAGAAGCCTCCATATACCACTGCTGTTTGGGGGTAGGATAAAAAGAGCCGTCCCCAAAATCGAATAAGTTGAGCAGGGCGCCATACTGAAACCCTTTATCCTGATCAAAGGATACCACGGGAAGAGGTCCCAAGGATATACCCTTTTTAACGATATCTTCTTTTTGTGCCCGGGCGCTAAAGCCGGAGATCACGGCCATTAAAAACAAAACTCCCTTTTTCATAGTTGATAATTTTTCAGTTGTCTGTATTGTTTATATAAATTTCTGTTCCGCCACCATTTCAGGTCCGAAATCAAGAGTCTGAACCCACGCACGTATTCGTGCAAGAATACAAAGGAGGGCAAAAAGAGGAGCGCCGCCGCCAAGCCCCATATCCAGGAACAGAGCCACCCCAACAAAATGCCCCAGAACAGTACCAAAAGTGGGGTTAAGGCCAAAGCCGTCAAATACCGCACGGAATTATGAAAGGCCGGATCTTTAAATCTGGTGCAAAGCCAGGCGGAAACTATGGTGATTGGAGCTGTGGTAATGGCCGCAACAACAAACAGGGGAAGTCCGGGCAGCAACAAAATTTTTCTTCCCATTATCGTCCATCCTATGCGGGGCTGCAACACAGAGGCCATCCCAATACCCCGTTCATGCCTTTGACGCGAAAAGTTGGCGGCTTTATCCAAAAGCTCGTTGCTCTTCGTATCCTGAATGGTTTTTTTTGCCTCCCTGAACCGCTTTTGTAGGGAATGCTCCCTTTTATTAAGTTGGGCCAGCGCAAAAGCGGCGTCATAGTTCGCTTCGTCGGGAACATTCAAGATGAGTTCTTTGATCCGTACCGTAAGTTCGTTCCTTAATCCGGTCATCTGTTCGGGGAGCGTTAAATCGGAGTGCTGAGCCACAAACTGCGTAACGTTAATCGGCGCTCCGATTTGAACTAATAAAGAAGATCGGTACCTGAAAAAATGTCCAAATTCTATTCCAATGGGCACAATATATACCGGCATTTGGGTTCCAAAGGAGTCATTGGCCTGCAAAGCAATCCTGAATATTCCTTTTCGAAGGGGCATCAAGGTGTGTCTGGTGCGATGCGTCGCTTCGGGCATAATGCAAAAAGGTACCCTGTTTTGCAAAGCGTCCACTACCCTGTTGTTGATCTCCTCATTTTGCGCCAAACTCGCTTTGCCATCCCGTATTCGGTTGATGGGCAACATTTTTAAGAATGTTAAGAACTTTAAGATAAGGGGCCGTTTAAAAATATCGGCCCTGGATACAAAAACTTTTTCCTTTTTGTCTATGGCCAATACCGCCAGCGCATCCATCAACGTATTGGTATGATTGGCGGCATAAATAATGGCTCCGTCTTTAGGGATATGCTCTTTTCCGCAATATTCCACCCGACGGTAGGCCGATTTAAACATAAAATCAACGTAATACCTCAATGTGGCGTACAGACTGTCTTTGGCGTGAATCTTGGCCATGCTGTTCTATTTGGGGTTGCGGCGCGACCAGAAAAAGGAGATGCCCAAACCCGCAACAATATGCCAGACGCCCCACCAGGCTGTAACAAAGAGCATGCCTCCCAAGGCCAGATCGGGGGGGAAGATCTTGGGGTTAAACAATAACACCAAACCCAATCCCGAATTTTGGATTCCCGTTTCGATTGTCAGGGTACGTCGGTCGGCGTTGGGCAATTTAAAGACCGACGCCAATCCGTAGCCTGTACTTAAAGCAGTTAGGTTATGAACAAATACTAAAATAAAAACAAAGACGATATAGTGTAAAAACAGGTTTAAATTATTGCTAAAAGCCATTACAACCATAAGCACAAAGAAAACGATCGAAAAATACTGCATGGGCTTTTTGAGTTTTTCCGCCACTTTTGGCAAAAATTTTACGGTCAATATCCCCAGTATCAAGGGAACGCCCAATAAGAGGAAAACAGTTTCAAACATCTGTGCTGTAGGAATTTCTAATACTTGCAGTGCGTCTTGTGCATGTTTGTTTACATACCGTACATAAAAGCCACCCCACAAGGCAAAATTAAAGGGAGTTAGAACGGTTGATAAGGCGGTGCTGACCGCCGTTAAACTGATAGAAAGTTCGGTATTGGCCTTAGATAACTGAGACATAAAGTTCGAAATGTTCCCTCCGGGGCAGGCAGCCACCAAAATCATCCCCATAGCCACCATAGGCGTAATCCACCTGTTAAGCACAACCACCATCAAAAAAGTGACAGCAGGCAAGGCTACCGCCTGAGAAAAAAATCCGACTATGGCCGATTTGGGATAGCGGAGTACATCTTTGAACATTTGGGCGCGAAGCCCCAAGGCTACGCCAAACATCACAAAAGCTAAAATAATGTTTATGGCGTGCATTCCCCCTGCAGAAAAATTAATCCGCACATTATCCAATAGTAACAATTGTTCGTGCATAGCTATTTTCTTTTATCCGCAATGGTAAAAACGTTCCACCATTTCCTGCATCAAAGCGGGATTGTTCAATGTCCGTTCCCGAAGATCGCGGTCGTCATAATTTCTAAGTTTTTGGATAACGCCATCGATTAATTGGGAACAAAAGACTCCTTGTTGCTCGTAGATGGCTCTTTGGGTCTCCAGCCTGTCGGCAGATTCGTGGCAGGAGGCGGGAAGATGTTGGAGGTGTTGGGTTTTACTCTCGTTGCCTTCCTGATGGATGTTCACATCAACATAAGTCTCGTTGGCAAGGCAAAGGGCTTTTTCGGTCTCCATTTCGAGTCCGTAACGGGCGGCCACCATCAGTCCCGCCATCATTTGATATATATCTGCCGAACCGTCCGGGCAACGCATTTCGACAGTTTGACGTTGAGGAACAGTAAGTTGGGTGTCATTAGGTTCGAAGGGGTTGGCTAAGGAGCGCATATTGTTTTGCCCTATCCAGCCCAAAGGAACCCGAACCAATACCGATCGGTTACGGTCGCCCCAACAAACGGTGGTTGGTGCTTCTTGATGGGGCACCAAACGAAAGTAAGAGGTGGGGATGGTGTTCCCAAAGGCCGTAAGTGAGGGGGCGCAGCTCATATAGCCGGCAATAGCCCTCCGCGCTTCGGGAGACAGAACGCCCTCTTGGATCATGACGCTTGTTCCGTTGCGCAACATACGGGTATGAAAGTGTAGCCCGCTGCCCGCTTTACCTGCTGAAATTTTAGGGGCAAAGGTGACGTTATATCCATATTGATGGGCTAAGTTTCGAATAATCCATTTGGCAATGACCAATTGATCGGCCGCCGATTCGGCGGGGCTGACCAAAAATTCGATCTCGTTTTGCTCGCAGGTATAGCCGTTCAATGAAAAATTACCTACTTCGGAATGTCCATATTTAACCTGACCTCCCGATTGGGCAATCAGGTGGATGGCCTCGCATCGGAATGCTTCGAACTTGTTAAAGGGAGCCGATTCGTGGTACCCTTTTTGGTTGGGTGTGGGAAATAGCGGATCGACTTGGTCGATTACATAAAATTCCAATTCTCCCATAGTCTCAAAACTGAGACCGGTGCTTTTTTGAAAGGCTTGATGGGCTTTACGGAGGGTATATTCGGGGGCGCTCTCCAAGGGCAGCCCTTCTTTGGTAAAATAGGAGCACAAGAGGTTGAGGGTGGGAATTTCTGCAAAGGGGTCCTTAAAAGCGGAACAAAAACGGGGAACCACGTAAAGGTCGCTGGCGCCGGCCTCAATAAAAGGAAAGAGGCTCGACCCGTCTACCCTTTCGCCGTAGCTGAGAATGTCGTCTAAGTATAGATGGTTGGTTACAGGCAGGTTGAGACATTTGAGTCGGCCGTCATCGGCTACATAACGAAAATTAACCATACAAATTTCGTGGGCGCGCACGTAACGGATTATGTCGGCTTTGGTAAATAGCTCAGGCTCTTTATCTAAAAAGCTTACTAAGGGGTTGAGGTGGTTGTCAGGACAATTCATCATTAAGGTTTATAGGAGTATTTGCCTGCAAAGATAGGTATAATTTAACTTTCGCAAGTTTCTTAACTTGCTGATTTAAAAAAAA
>WRJW01000178.1 GCA_009778375.1 Bacteroidota bacterium | reverse complement strand
GCCCTTTTATCGTATATGACCGCCGCCTTGGCCGATAATTGGGCTTCTAAAGCTTCCATCATATCGGCCTTATACCACCCCTGCCGCAAGCAATGGTTTCGCTGAGCTAAAACTTGATTATACTGTTGCAAACAAGTCATATACACACTATCTATCTGAGAAAGCAACACATTCATAAACCGCCTTCTCTCTTCGGCCGGAGCGTGAATTAACAGGGTATCCGAAGGGGAAACCACCACTAAGGGCAACATACCCAAATGTTCCGAAAACCGAGCGTAGTTTTTTCCGTTGCGTTTGACGCTTTTGACCCCACCTGCTTCGGCCACACATACAATATGTTCCTGCGGGGCGTCTTCAAAAAAATAAAACCCAGAGAGTGAAAAAAGAGGTGCGCCAAAACGAACGGACTGGGTATCGTTCTGACCAAAAAAACTTTTGGTCATCGACAAATAATAAATGGCATCCAACAAATTGGTCTTTCCGGCCCCGTTATTGCCCAAAAAACAATTCATTTTGGAAGAAAACAACAAATCGGCCTCCCGAATATTTTTAAAATCGGATATGATCAGGCGTTGCAGGTGCATACATCAGGTTTGGGCCTGCAAAGTTAAGATTTTTAGCTTTGAATTTTTGAGATTTGGTAAAAAATCGTACATTTGTTGCCTCAAAAAAAATACAGATTATGGCAAAACAAGCTACTAAACACCACTCAGAACCTACTGTACAGGAAGCGCTCAGCAAGTCGGAAGAATTTTTATCCAAATACAAAAATCAGATTTTCTACCTCTTGGGAGGAGTTGTCCTTTTATTTGGTATTGTCTTTGCCTATAAAAAACTGTATCAGGAGCCCAAAAAAGAAGAAGCCATGGGACAACTGTTTTTGGCAGAGCAGGCATTTAGAAACAACGATTTTGCCATGGCCCTAAACGGAGATGGCAACCTATTGGGTTTTAGTCAAATAATTGATGAATACGGTAGCCACGCCGGTCAAGCCGTTCCCCTTTACAAAGGTATTTGCCACCTTCAGTTGGGTGAATTTGAGGAGGCCATCAAGTCGCTCTCAAAATATAAGAGTAAAGATTTTATTATGCAAGCGCGGGCATTCTGTTGCATGGGAGATGCATACGTAGGGCTCAATGACCTTAAAAAGGCCCTTGATTTATACCTGAAAGCCGCCCGCCACCACGACAACCTGATGGCTGCCGTCTACCTCAAAAAAGCCGCCATTATTTACGAAGAGACGGGGGCTCCCCAACAGGCCATTGCCCTGTATGAAGAGATAAAGGATAAATATCCCCAAACCATGGAGGCGTACGAAGCCGATAAATACATTGCCCGACTCCAATTTGCCCAATAAGTGTTGCTATGGGAAGGGCCTTTGAATTTCGTAAAGAACGTAAGTTCAAGCGTTGGGGCAATATGTCGCGCGTCTTTACCCGATTGGGCAAAGAGTTGACCATTGCCGCCAAATCGGGAGGTTCCGACCCCGACAACAATCCGCGCCTGCGCGCCGTAATCCAAACGGCCCGTTCCGAGAATATGCCCAAAGAGAACATCGAAAGGGCCATCAAGCGGGCGGTCGAAAAAGACCACAGCGACTACAAAGAGGTGGTATACGAAGGATACGGCCCTCACGGCGTTGCTTTTATGATAGAAACAGCCACCGACAACCCCACACGCACCGTAGCCAACATCCGCAGTTACTTTAGCAAGCACGGCGGATCGCTGGGCACTTTGGGAAGCGTCGAATTTATGTTCGAGCACAAGTGCGTCTTTAAAATCAAAGAGGTGGCCGGCCTCGATTTGGATGATTTAGCATTGGAACTGATAGATGAGGGCGGAGACGAGGTCTTTGCCGACGAGGGTGAAATCATGATTTACGGCTCTTTTGAATCGTATGGCTCTATCCAAAAATTTATCGAAGAGCGCAAATACGAACTTATCAGCGGAGGTTTTGAGCGGATACCAACCGGCGAACTCAAAGAACTTCCCTCGGGCCAAAAAGCCGAAATAGAAAAGCTCTGCGAAAAATTTGAAGAAGACGACGACGTACAAAACGTCTATACCAATATGAAGTAACCAGGGGGCCGATCGGAACAAACCTATTCCACCCTCATTTTGTCGTCTATTAACCGATTATTATACTGCTGAATAAAAGCTTTCATAAACTCCATATCCGGCGCCATCGTATCGTCAAACTCCCCAACCGCCTCCCGACCGTCAAATTGAAAGAGCCTGTCGCCCCGCAGCAATTGATAATACCCCGAATAATGTAACGCAAAGGGCTCATATCGGCCATCAAAAATACTTTTTCCATACCCAAAAAATGGCTGATCATAACCCAAATAGGACAAAATAGTGGGCAAAATATCAATTTGTTGCGTTAGTTGAGGGTCCGTTTGCGGTTCGATTACCCCCGGAAAAAAGTACAACACAGGAATCGCCATGGATCCCGAAAGGCTGTGGTCGGCCGTAAAAACAAAAAGGGTATGGGAGAACCATGGCTCTCCGGCGGCCCGTTCAAAAAAGCGGCGTAACGCCATATCGGTATAGCCAATGCACTCCTGCACCGGCTCGGGCCCTTTAGGAAAAACGTCCCTATACGCCTCCGGAAGTTTGTAGGGATGATGGGATGAAACCGTAAATAGAGCGCTCACAAAAGGCTGGGGAAAACTCCCCAAGGTCTGTCCAAAAAACTGAAGAAAAGGCTCGTCCCAAATCCCCCAAAATCCGTCGTAGTCGGCGTCTCGGTTGTATTCGGTTTTTCCGTAATAATGGTCAAAACCAAGCATATTCACCACAGCATCAAAGCCCATTGAACCATTGGGCGCTCCATGAAAAAAGGAGGTATGGTACCCTTTTTTACCCAATAGCGTACCCAATCCCTCTAAATGGTTTAACGAATAGGGCAACAAGACAAATGGCTCGGTGAGCGAAGGTATGCTGCCCAATACGGAGGGCAAAGCGTCTATCGATTTGCGGCCGTTGGCAAAGGCATTGGTACAGGCATGTCCCCGTTGCATCAAAGAATCAAGAAAAGGAGTATAGCCCGTGATATGCGGTTTTGCAAAACTTTCGAGGATAAAAACCACCACATTATAATCTTTGAAGCCTGTGGAATCTCCTGAATGCAAGGGAGTATACACCGCATCCAACTCCTCTTGGGAGGCAAAAAACGATTGACGGATCAGCCCCTTTTGGCTGCTGGAACGAATCAGGCAAAAGGGAGTATTCAAAACAATCCCCGCTTCGATGGGTTGCCGGATATAGGCCCCTGCATTGCTCATGGCGATGGGGCGGGTGGTTCTGTCTACCCCGCCTCGGATACCAATAATTACACAAGGAACCATCAGCAGCCACACTACGGTACGCGTAGTGTAAAAATACCAGGGACGAATCACCATCAGTTTCTTTTTCATCTTTCCATAACAAACTATCAACAAGATTGTTAATATTATCCAAAAGAGAACTAAAGGCCACTGTTGGCCCATCGACTCCAAAATAATTTTGCCCGTTTCTACTCCTCCCTTAAATTCCTTAAAAAAAGAAAAATCGGTACGGCGGAGGGTAAACCGAAAATAGTAAAAATCCATCGTATTTATAGCCAATGCAATAGAGTTTATTACCACAAAAAGGGCTTTGAGGAGGCGCTGCGCTTTGGGTCGATAAAGGGCCGGTAAGGGAAAAAGGGCCAAAAAAAGATAGAGGGCATTGAGGTAGAGTATGGCCGAAAGGTCAAACCTGAAGCCCCCCTTAAAGAACGGCCATACCTCATTAAGAGGCAGCTTCCCAAACAGATCGTGGTTAAACCTTAAAAATGCGTAGCGAGAAAGGGCATAAAGCAGCAACAACAGCAACACTCTCCTAATGATTAAGAAGCAATTCGACACCCCTGCCGGAATTTCTTGAGTGATTTTCATGCTGCAAAAGTACAAAATATTTGTACCTTTGTAGTTTCATTGCTTAATCTACATATACATCTTATGAACATCACACATATTGAACACATTGGCATCGCCGTCAAATCTTTGAACGATGCCATCCCCTATTACGAAAAAGTATTGGGGCTAACTTGTTACGCCATCGAAGAGGTGGCCGAGCAAAAGGTGCGGACCGCCTTTTTTCAAGTCGGCCAAACTAAAATCGAACTCCTCGAACCCACAGACCCCGAAGGCCCCATCGGAAAATTTTTAGAAAAAAAAGGCGAGGGTGTCCACCATATTGCCTTTGCCACTCCTGAAGGAGTACAACCTGCTTTGGACGAGTTGGCGGCGCAAGGGATCCAGCTCATCGACAAAACCCCCCGTAAAGGAGCCGAAAACCTTAACATTGCCTTTCTCCACCCCAAATCGACCTTGGGCGTACTCACCGAACTCTGCTGCAAATAATAAACACCCAATATTTACCTCAATACCATGTCACAAACAAAAATAAAAGAACTGATTGACCTCAGGAGCAAGGCCAAGCAGGGCGGAGGCCAAAAGCGCATCGACTCCCAGCACCAAAAAGGAAAACTCACCGCAAGGGAACGCATCGAGATGTTGTTGGACGAGGGGAGTTTTGAAGAATTTGATATGTTTGTCACCCACCGCTGCCACGACTTTGGATTGGAAAGCGAAAGTTACCTCGGTGACGGCGTGATCACCGGCTACGGAACCATTGACGGACGATTGGTTTATCTCTATTCGATGGACTTTACCGTTTTTGGAGGATCGTTGAGCGAAACCTTTGCCAAAAAAATCTGCAAAGTCATGGATCAGGCGGCCAAAGTAGGCGCTCCGATGATCGGCCTCAACGATTCGGGGGGCGCACGGATTCAAGAGGGGGTTCAAAGTTTGGCCGGATATGCCGAAATTTTCCAGCGCAACATCATGGCGTCCGGCCTCATTCCTCAAATTTCGGCCATTTTTGGGCCTTGCGCCGGAGGGGCCGTCTACTCCCCCGCCCTGACCGACTTTATTTTGATGTCCAAAGAGAACAGCTATATGTTTGTGACGGGTCCAAAAGTGGTAAAAACCGTTACCAACGAGGTGGTTACCGATGCCGAACTCGGAGGCGCCATGGTGCATGCCTCCAAATCGGGAGTTACCCATTTTGTAGCCGAAAATGAAGAAGAAGGGATTATGCTGATCCGGAAATTGTTGAGTTTTATCCCTCAAAACAACTTGGAAGAACCTCCTTTAGTCCCCTGTATAGACCCGATTGACCGCCTCGACGATGCCCTCAACCAGATTATCCCCGACAACCCCAACAAGCCCTACGACGTAAAGGATGTGATCCACGCCATTGTGGACAACAGCGAGTTTATGGAGGTTCACCGCCACTACGCCCCTAATTTAGTAGTAGGTTTTGCCCGATTCAACGGAGCCTCGGTAGGCATTGTGGCCAATCAGCCCAAATATTTAGCCGGTGTGCTCGACATCAACGCCTCTCGCAAAGGGGCCCGCTTTGTGCGTTTTTGCGACTGCTTTAACATTCCTATAGTTACCTTGGTTGATGTGCCCGGATTTCTCCCCGGAACGGCTCAGGAGTATGGAGGAATTATCATACACGGAGCCAAATTTCTCTTTGCCTACGGAGAAGCCACAGTGCCCAAAGTAACCGTGACGTTGCGCAAATCGTACGGAGGCGCCCACGACGTAATGAGTTGCAAGCAATTGCGGGGCGATATCAACTACGCATGGCCTACCGCCGAAATTGCCGTGATGGGAGCCGGCGGGGCTACCGAAGTTCTCTTTGGACGCCAAATCAAAGCCTTGGAAAATCCGGAAGAGCGGGCCGCATTTATTTCCGAAAAGGAGCAGGAGTATACCGACAAATTTGCCAATCCATACGCTGCCGCCAAATTCGGCTTTATCGACGACGTGATTGAGCCTCGAAACACCCGCTTTCGCATCATCAGGGCCCTTCAGGCTTTGGCCACAAAAAAAGACGTCAATCCGCCTAAAAAACACAGCAATATTCCGTTATAATGCTTGTTATGCATCGAATCCTAACATCAATAACCGCCTTCTCCATTGGGATTTTGTTCTTTTTGCATCCCCTTGCGGCTCAGGAAGCGGTTCAGGGAACGGCGTATCAAACGCCTTATGAACCCTACGATCCACTGATTCCCCAATCCTTTGCTTTTGACAAAAAGCACGAAATCTTTGCAGGGATCAATACGGTAGACAACGAAATCGTAATCGTTAGCCACAAAGGAGACGGAAAACTCTCCATTACCCACCGATTCTTAGTAGACTTGGTCAAAGGCCGGCACGACTTCCACCATATTTACCGGCCTAAATCCGTAGCTATTTACGATGGATATGTATCCTTTTTGGCCTCCCACCGCGACAGTTGCTATTTTGCCGTACTTAACTTGGAAGGGCAATTGGTAAAGAAATTGACCTTTCCGGGGTACGCCTCCGCCTTTAGTTTTAGCCCTTCGGCTAAGGAACTCTATATTTCGGGAGAAAACGCCACCGGTTTTGACGTGATTGTTCTTGATACCCGAAACGGAGTTAGTAGTGTGGAACTCAAAGAGGTATCTACCCTCCATTATCAAAAACCGAGGATGTCGGAACAAATTGCCGTGCGCGATCCTCATGGCATTGCCATAGCGGTCATTGCCATGAGCGTAGTCTTCTCGGCCCTGATATTGCTTTACCTTATTTTCAGACAGGTAGGGGTTCAAATGATGGCTGCTGCCCGACGCCGCAACCTCAAAAAACAGCGCGCCGCGGCACAACCGGAGACCATTATTCCTTCCGAAGAGCTCAGCGAAGCGGCTTTTGCCGCCATTGCGGCAGCCATACACCTCTACAGCGAAGAACTTCATGATTTGGAAAACGCCGTGCTGACCATCAACAAGGTTTCCCGGAGTTACTCCCCCTGGAGTTCCAAAATTTACGGCCTAAATCCCTACTTTAACAAACGATAAACATTATGAAGAAATATAAATTCATCATCGACGGATCTAACTACGATGTAGAAATTAAACACGCAGAAGATCAAACTATTGAATTGGAGTTAAACGGCGCCCCCTATACGGTCACCTTAGATAAGGAGGTTCCCAAGCCCAAAACGCCCAAATTAGTCCGTCAGGAGGCGGTACCCTCTACCGATCAGGGAGCCGAAGTAAAAGCCAACGCCATAACAGGAACCATTAAATCCCCTTTGCCGGGTACCATCCTCGATATCTTTGTAAAATCCGGCGACAAGGTAGCCACAGGCCAGCGTATCCTTTTGCTCGAAGCCATGAAGATGGAAAACAATATAGAATCGGACAAGACGGGCACCGTTACCGAGATTAAGGTTTCAAGGGGAGACGCCGTTATGGAAGGGGACGTACTAATCATTATAGGAGCGTAAAATATGGAGTTCATTAAAACCCAATTAGTTCAATTTTTTGAATACACGGCCTTTGCCAATTGTACATGGGGGCATATATTGATGATTGCTATTGGCTTGATTTTTATATCTTTAGCTATTCTTAAAGAGTATGAACCCCTGCTGTTGATTCCCATTGGATTCGGCATTATTATCGGCAACATTCCCTTTTTTCCGGGATTGACTATTGGCATTTACGAAAACGGGAGCGTTCTCAACACCCTTTACCACGGAGTACGCTTTGGCTGGTATCCCCCCCTGATCTTTTTGGGCATTGGAGCCATGACCGACTTTTCTGCCCTGATCTCCAACCCCAAACTCATGCTGATCGGGGCGGCTGCCCAATTGGGTATTTTTGGGGCTTATGCCATTGCCCTGCATGTCGGTTTTACCCCTGCAGAAGCGGGAGCGATTGGCATTATCGGAGGGGCGGACGGCCCCACGGCCATATTTACCGCCTCTAAATTAGCCCCCGACCTCTTGGGCGCCGTGGCCATATCGGCCTACTCCTATATGGCCTTGGTTCCGGTGATTCAACCTCCGATCATGCGACTCTTAACTACCCATAAGGAGCGGTTAATCCGGATGAAGGCTCCGCGTCAAGTATCCAAGACCGAAAAAATATTGTTTCCCATCATCGGCGTTTTGCTGACCACCTTTATCGTCCCGTCGGGCTTACCGCTGCTGGGGATGCTCTTCTTTGGCAACCTGCTTAAAGAGAGCGGCGTTACCCGTCGTTTAGCCAATACTGCCAGCGGCCCCATGATCGATGTGGTTACCATTTTAATCGGATTTACCGTAGGCGCCTCTACCCAGGCCACCACCTTTCTGACCAAAAGTTCGGTATTGATCTTTGGCCTCGGGGCGGGCTCCTTTATCATTGCCACGGCGGGAGGAGTACTCTTTGTCAAATGTATCAACCTCTTTCTCCATGAAGGGGGCAAAATAAATCCCCTGATTGGAAACTCGGGGGTATCGGCAGTACCCGACAGCGCACGGGTATCGCAACTGGTAGGCCAGGAGTACGACCGTACCAACCACCTCCTGATGCACGCCATGGGGCCTAATGTGGCAGGCGTAATCGGAAGCGCAGTGGCCGCCGGAATTTTATTGGCGTTTTTAGCGTAAATAAAAAATATTATCTTTGTAGTTCATTTTTTTTAAAGCCTATCTCATGCAAACCAAATTGCAGGAACTCACCGACAAACTCTATCAGGAGGGATTATCCAAAGGAAAACAGGAGGCCAAGGAGTTGCTTGATAAAGCAAAAAGAGAAGCCAATGCCCTCCTCCGCAAGGCAAACGCCCAAGCCGAAACCCTGATCAAAGAGACCGAACAGCAAATAGCCGAACAGCAGGCCAACGCCCACACCGAGCTTAAAATGGCCGCCCAACAAAGCGTGGCCAAACTTAAAAGCGACCTCGAATCTTTGGTGCTGACCAAAATGCTCCAGCCGCCCATTCACAAAGCAACGTCAGACGTTGAATTTATGAAAACCATGATCAGCACAGCCTTAGCAACTTTTAACCCCCAATCGGCAGAGGCCGCCTCCTTAAGCCTGCTCTTGCCCTCCTCCATGCAGGAAGAGTTGGACGCATTCGTACAGACCCAACTCAAAAAGCAATTGAAAGGAGGTCTTACCGTTGTCTTTGACAAAAAACAAAAAACGGGGTTCACCGTTGTGCCTCTGGACGAGGGATACCAGCTCAGGTTTTCGGATGAGGATTTTGAAGAGCTTTTTTCTGCCTACCTCCGTCCCAAAACAAAGTCGCTGCTCTTTGGATAGCCATGACCAATAACTACCCCTATATTGTAGCCGGCCTCCCCGACCTGCTGCTTGATTTTGCAGGCAAACCCTTTGACGGAGTAAAAATTAGGAG
>WRJW01000177.1 GCA_009778375.1 Bacteroidota bacterium | reverse complement strand
GTCGTTCGGGGAAAGGTGTGCGATTTCAAAACAAGAGAGGCGCTGCCCGGCGTAGTTATCTATTTAGACGGAACTTCTGTGGTCACAACTTCTGACGCAGATGGAAATTTTTTACTTGAAGTAGAAAAAAGAATAAATGCCAATCTCGTATTTAGCCACTTATCGTACGAATCTTTAGTTGTTGAGAATCCTTTTGAGCATGTTGGAGAAGTGTTTTTTCTAAAAGAGAAGTCGATTGTACTTAATGCGGCTGTGGTAGTCGCCGATTACGACCCATATCGTACCGAAAGAATGAGGATATTCAAAAAATTTTTTCTGGGCGAAAGCGTTGCCGCAAATTCGTGCGTTATTCACAATGAAGACGATATTTTATTGCGTTATGACAATAATACAGCTACGCTTCATGCCTCCTCCCGCAATCCTCTCGTGGTTGAAAATAGACATTTAGGGTACCGTATTCATATTGATATACAGTATTTTCAAGTTAAATATACCTACGCTTCTGTTGTTCCGCCAAGCAGTAGTACCGCTGGCAGTATTTCTTCGGCAAGAGCGCAAAGTATTGATCTTTCTCCATCCTCTTTTTCGTACAAGATAAACTATTTTTTTGAAGACGAAAACCCATACGACGTCTTACTCTCCCGCAGGAGGAATGATATTTATGAACGTTCGAGACAATATTTTTGGTCAAGCCTCATAGCTAACTTTGCACTAAAGGAGTCCGGATTCAAAATCTATAACAGGTCAAAAGAGGTGGATGCCAGGGAGTACTTTAGTGTATTAGACATTCCAACTCGGGGAGAGAAGATGGTGACGATTTTGCCCAATACAGACATAGATCGCAGGCACAAGGAAGTGTTTGAAGGAACTGTATATGGTGTAATGGGCATTCGAGCCAAAAATAAAAACGATTCCCAAGTCATTTTTTTGACCCATCAATTCTCTGTTGACCCATTTGGCAATATAACCGACAGCGGTCTTGTTTATGAAGGCGATATGTCTCAACAGCGAATTGGCGATATGTTGCCTCGAGATTTTGTTTATGCCCCATTCAACGTTCCACGCCGCCGCCGATAGGTACCATGAAAAAAATCACTACTTTTGCGCCATGCGAAATTGGGTTACCGTACTGTTTTTGGTTTCCTTTCTCACTCTGTTACAGGGTCAGGAGCCGGATAGTGTACGTTTAAACATATATAGACAACTGAGCCTCTTTCCGCAGGAGAAAGTCTATCTAATGACCGACAAGGCGGCCTATGTATCGGGAGAGTCTATTTGGTTTCGGGCTTTTGTCACCGACGCCCTCTCTCACCGTGAAGACTTTGTCCTTAGCCGGTTTGTATACGTTGATTTGATCGATCCCAACGGTATTGTTCTCAAACACCATCAGATTATCTCCGACTCAAGCGGAGTTTTTCACAACCGGATTGAATTAGAGAGCGATATAGCAGAAGGCGCCTATATGTTAAGAGCTTACACGGCATTAATGCGCGCTCGCGAGGAATACCTCTTTGAGAAGCGGATTTTTATAACCGATCCCCAATCCTCTGTTGTCTCGGTAGAGCCGGAATGGACCATTACCCGCGACAGGAACATTACGCTTTCGTTATCATTTAAAAACCTGCGGGACAATAGTTTGTTATCGATTGAAACGGTGAAGATCAAAGCAGGTGATTCCGAACTTCAAGAGTTCCCCGCAAAGCGCCCCATAAAGTTGCGCGTGCATCCCCAAAAAGAGAAATACATATACCTCTCCTTTACTCATGCCAACAGACAATATGCAAAATACTTCCCCATTCCCTACACGGATGTAGATTCTTTTGATGTCTCTTTTTTTCCGGAAGGGGGGTATCTGATTGCGAATGAAGTTTCAAAAGTTGCTTTTAAATCTTTGGGTTACAATGGCCTGTCGGAAGAGGTTACCGGATTTGTGTTTGATTCAAAAGGCAAAGAAGTGGCTGCTCTTGAATGCCTCCATGCCGGTATGGGCTTCTTTCCCATTATTCCGGAATCGGGAGAAACCTATTATGCCTTGTGCACCAACAGAGACGGTGTTACGTTGAGGTTTGAATTGCCTGCGGTGCACACCGATGCTTGCATGCTCTGTGTGGAGCAGAGAAACGAATGCTTTTTTATCTCCGTTCATGACAACCGTAGTTATAAGAATCAAGACCTCTTTCTCTTGATGCACATAAGAGGCGAGGTTCTCTACGCAAATCGGATGCCTCAACGCAATATGGTGGCGTTGCCCGTTTCCGGTCTTCCTTCCGGAATTATTCAAATTCTGTTGTTTGACAATGATATGAATCCCTTGAGCGAGAGATTGGTATTTAACAGGCCATCCGATTTTGCGCGGATGGAGATTACGCCTGATGTTATCCCTAATGAACGTAGGATGCCTGTAAATGTGAGGATTGAGTTGCAGATCCCCCGAGAATTCTCCCGCAGTGGTTCTTTTGCGGTATCGGTAACCGATAATAGCGATATTATGCCGGACAGTAGTATGACCATAACCTCTTATCTGTTGTTATCCTCCGAGCTTAGGGGAAATATTGAGGACGCCGGCTATTATTTGAGTAACCACCCTGCCGCTGCCAACGCCCTTGATGCGCTTTTGTAGACACAAGGGTGGAGAAGGTACGATATGCCCTCTGTTGTTCAAGGAGTCATGGAGGCCCCTAACGCATATTTAGAGGTGAGGCAGGAGTTGACCGGGTCCATAAAGGGGCTTTTTACGGGCAAACCCATCCCCAACGGATCGGTGTTGGTTTTGGCAAAAGATTTCGATTTTATTGGGGAGGCAACGGCTGACTCGTTGGGACGGTTTCGAATGACGCTGCCCGATTTTCCCGACAGTACGCGTTTTCTTTTGTATGGACGCGCCTTAAGGGATCGGAGGGTGGAGCTATCGCTTGATGCTGATGATCCTTTGCCATTGGCAGATGCCGTTTTTTCTCCACTTCCAAAGAGGGACGTGCAATTTGATCAATACATGAGCAAAGCAGATCAACAATTTACCAATGAATATGGGCTAAGAACCTACGATCTCAGAGCCGCAATAGTTTCCGCCGACAAACCAAAAGATAAAGGATCTTCCATCTATTCCTCCACGATCAGCGACAGATACGTACCGCAAAATCTTGTGGATCAATTTAAAACAGATATCATTAGAATGCTTGGTTTGTTCTACGGGACAAGGATCGAATATGAGCAAGGAGAGAGGATAGTAACAGGTCCTGACGGGAAGCGGCTTCTTATTGTATTAGACAACAATATAATGCCCGAATGGTTTTCCATAAACGACCTGCAAGGAGTACCCATCAAAAGGGTGGAGGTGCTTAAAGAGCCGGAATCATTTATTTTTGGCCTCAGGTTGGGTTTTGGAGAAGGATCGGGAGATGAATTGGACCTGAATAAGAAGATAAGAGACGTATTATTGATTACCACCGATCAGGATGCAGAGCCTGATCAAGCACATTCGTTTCATCTCCTCACAACCATGCCCAAAGGTTATAAAAAGAGCGTAGAATTTTATTCGCCCAAATACGAAACCCAAGAGCAACGCGCCAACCCCAAACCGGACTTGCGTACCACCATTTTCTGGAAACCGGATGTGCAACTCACAGAGGAGGGTACGGCGCACATCGAATTTTATAGCGCTGACTCCAATTCTGCCTATACCATTCAGTTGGAGGGCATTACTTCAGATGGGGTTGTCATTCGTCAAACCGCTCAAATGCCTTCACGATCTCCTTTACCAACGGGTGCCTTACCATATCCCGATCGTCAAAGTAGATAAAAGCAATACCTTTGGTATGTTTGAGCATTTTTTCGACTTCGGGCAATCCCGAATCGGACTTTCTGGGCAGGTCGATTTGGGTGGCGTCTCCGGTCACAATAAATTTGGCATTGCATCCCATTCTGGTCAGGAACATTTTGAGTTGCCCCAAGTTGGTGTTTTGGGCTTCGTCCAAAATCACGCAGGCGTTATCTAAGGTCCGTCCCCGCATATAGGCCAGGGGGGCAATCTGAATAACTCCCTCTTCCATATAGGTCTGGAGTCGTTTTCCCGGGATCATGTCGTGGAGGGCGTCGTAAAGTGGTTGGAGATACGGATCAAGTTTTTCTTTCAGGTCCCCCGGCAAAAAGCCAAGCCGCTCGCCGGCTTCTACCGCAGGGCGGGTGAGTATAATACGTTTTACCTCTTTGTTTTTTAAAGCCCTAACGGACAATGCAATGGCTGTATATGTTTTGCCGGTGCCTGCAGGGCCTAAGGCAAAGATCAGGTCGTTTTGGGCGTAGGCGGCCGCTAAGGCTTGTTGGTTGGGGGTGCGTGCCCGGATAGATTTACCGTCGTTTCCAAAGACAATGGCTTGATCATCGTCCCAATCCTCTGTTCCAAGGCTTTCTCCGCCAAAAAGGGTGAGAATATCGGTTTCCTGCAAGATGTTTTTTCTTTGCGCTAAGGCCATAAGAAGGGCAAAGCGCTCTTGGAAGAGAACAATCTCTTCGTCGGGGCCCTGTATCTTAACCTCTTCTCCCCGAGCCATGATTTTTAGTTTGGGAAAATATTTACGCAACAGTTCAAACAGATGGTTGTTGGTGCCAAAAAGGACTCTGGGGTCAATATCTTGTATGTAAATGATTTTTTCCATAAGGGAGGGTTGTCTATTTAAGGGTGAAGCGGATGGTTCCGGACGGTAGGGTATCGGTTTGGAATCGAAGGCTGGGCAGGGGGGTGCCGTCGTCCTGAATAGTTACAGAAGCCGATGATTGGGTACATTGGGATAGAGGAAGTACGTAGTATTTGCGTCCCCCCTCTTCGCGCCGATGTTCGGTGGCGATCCATTCCGTTTCAAAAGAGGCAATAGCTTTGTAAAAGCCGTTTTTGATGATTCGAATCTTGGCCAGCAGACCGATTTGGGTATGGGGGAAGGGCTGATTGGATACCACATTTCCTAAAGAGTAGGCGACCAGGTAGCGGATTTCGCGGAGGTGATCATAATGCACTTCTATACCCTGAGGCACATGGGGATGGGAGCCAATAATAATGTCTACACCTTTATTAAAGAGAAAGTTGGCCAGCATTTCTTGTCGAGCATTTTGCTTGATTTGGTACTCTTCGCCCCAATGCATACAGGCAATAATAAAATCGGCCTGCATCCGTTGAGCCTTTTGAATGTCGGCCGCTATAATGGTGGTGTCGATATGATTAAAGATATATGGCGGCGGGACAGGAAACCCGTTGGTGCCGTAGGAATAGCAGAGCAGGGCGATCCTGATGCCTTTTAGGTTGACCATTAATGGATAACGTTGAGTGCGCTCTTCCGGTGACCTGAAGACGCCGGTGTGGAGTATGGATATGGAGTCAAACAGGTTTAAGCTGAGCCGCAACCCTTTTTCGCCCTGATCGCAAATATGGTTGTTGGCGGTAAGCAACATTCCTATGCCGGACTCTTTGAGATCGGAAATCAGGGCGTCCGGAGAGGAGAATATAGGGTATCCGGTGTATGGAGTGCCCGCAAATACCGTCTCTATATTGGCCACGCATACATCCGCCTCCCGCAGGCGGGGGGCGAGGGGGGCAAAGCAGGGACGGTAGTCGTATCCAGTTAAAGTCTTGGCTGCTGTGAGTTGAGATCCATGTTGCATAATGTCTCCCAAAAAGAACAGAGAGACTGTATCTGGCTGAGGAGCATAGAGTTTGCGTACCCAAGAAGCGGCGTCCTGAGCCTCTGCCAAATGATGTGTTTGGAACAGAATGAATAACAGGAATGGTTGAAAAAATGTTGAAAACTTCATCCCGCCAAAGGTACATTATTTTGTCAAAACCAAAACAAACAAAGTATCTTTGCACGATAATATTCAAATCATATTGAGATGAAAAAAATGTGTCTGTTTACGCTGGTATTGGTATCAGCCATGAGTTTGAGTTCTTGCGATTGGGTCAGGAGTCGATTGGGCATGCCCACTTCTGCGCAGATTTCCCAAATGAGGGTAGAGCGTCAAAAGGCGGAAGAGGAACAACAACGCCTGCAAGAGGAGCAACGGCAGATGGAAGAACAAAAACTCCTTGCAGAGACCAAACTACCCGAAGTGCATCGTTACCACGTAATTTTTGGCTGTTTCTTAGTCGAAGATAATGCCGTACGGATGATGGCCCGGTTATCCAACAGTGGATTTACCCCTATGGAAATGCGTTTCCGGAATGGCTTTTCGGCCATATCGGCCGCTTCTTATGACGATTATGCCGAAGCCTACAGGGATATGTGCCGTTTTTTGGAGCGGGTTCCCTACGCCCCCTACGATATTTGGATATATGATCTTAATCAGAATCTGCATGGAGGAAATAAAGGAAACTACGGGAGCATTAACGAGGAGTATCGTCTGATTGTTAACGACGATTACCGCATGGGAAGTAACTATGACCATCGCAAAATGACCAACGAGGAGTACCGCCAGATGTTAATGAACGAGGAGTACCGCAGAATGAACGAGGAGTACCGCAAAAATAACGAAAACAAGCCGGTAAATAATGAAAACAACCCCGTTTACGACCTTCCATATTGATTTGGGAGCCAGAATGGCTCCTTTTGCGGGCTATAATATGCCCATAGAGTACACAGGTATCAACGAGGAGCATTTGTGTGTTCGGCAAGGAGTAGGGGTTTTTGACGTCAGCCATATGGGCGAGTTTTGGGTAAAGGGCCCCAACGCCTTAGCTTTTGTACAATATACCACCTCAAACGACGCCTCCTTATTAATACCCGGCAAGGTACAATATTCCTGTTTCCCCAACGGGAGAGGGGGGATTGTGGACGATTTGTTGGTGTATTGTATGGATGATCAGACCTATTTATTGGTCGTTAACGCTGCCAATATCCAAAAGGACTGGGATCATTTGGCTGCCATAGCCCCTCGCTTCCACATCAACCCCGGAAAGGAGCTCTACAATGCCTCTGACGAAATTTGCCAGTTAGCTATTCAAGGCCCGCTGGCGCTCAAGGTAATGCAAAAGATTTGCGACCAACCCATAGAAAGTATGGAGTATTATACCTTTGTTAAGTGTGGCGTGGCCGGAATAGGCGACGCCATTTTCTCCACTACCGGATACACCGGTGCGGGAGGATGCGAAGTTTATGTGGCTAATAAGGATGGAGCCCAATTGTGGAGCGCCGTTTTTGAAGCAGGCGCCGAATTAGGGATTCGCCCCATTGGTCTGGGAGCGCGCGACACCTTGCGATTAGAGATGGGTTTTTGTCTCTACGGAAACGATATAGACGATACCACCTCTCCCCTTGAAGCGGGGTTGGGTTGGATTACCAAATTTTCCGATGCCAAAGGTGATTTTATCGATAAAGCCTCCCTCCTCGCCCTGAAAGCAGAGGGAATTAATCGCAAACTAATTGGTTTTGAAATGATGGATCGTGGTATTCCCCGTCACGGATATGAGCTTTGCGATTCCGAAGGTAGGGGTATTGGTGTGGTTACTTCGGGTACCATGTCTCCCTGCTTAAAGATTGGGGTAGGTATGGGCTATGTGCAAACCGCCTTTAGTAAACTCGACACGGAGGTGTTTGTGAACGTAAGAGGGAAATTGTTAAAAGCCAAAACGGTAAAAATGCCTTTTTATAAAAGATAGTCATGTTTGACTGGGCCCATGAACTCTCCTGCGCCGTTACCGTCTGCAATGCCGAAGGGGTGGTGTTGTACCAAAACCAAAAATCTAAAGCGACTTTTGCTGATGATGGAGATTTTACAGGGAAAAACCTGAAAGATTGCCACACCCTCAAGTCGTGGAATAGTATCCTGCGGTTGATGCAAGATGGAGAGCCTAACACGTATACCATAGAAAAAAATGGCGTCAAAAAATTAATTCACCAAACTCCTTGGTACAAAGAAGGATTAATAGCCGGATTGGTAGAGTTGTCAATCGTACTGCCGGCAGAACTTCCACATTATATTCGATAATTGTATGCGAAGATGATGAAGCGTCTCTTTTTGTGCGGCGTCTTGTCTGCAGGGTTATTGCCGATGTTTCAGTCGCTCCGGGCTCAAGTGATTGAGAATCAAAATTCAGCTGCCTATATAAGCCGTTGTTTTAAAGAGTATGGTTTGGAGTTTATATATTCGGACGGCGTTCAGGATTTTTCGGTTGTTGAATCGGAGGGCGACACCCTTTCTTCTCAAAATATTGTAGGTATCATCTCCGGCAGCGATCCCCTGCTCAGAGAAGAATATATAGTAATCGGCGCTCCCTATGACCATAACGAATCCGGCGTGGCCATGATGCTCGAACTGGCCAAAACCATTGCTGCTCAGCCATGGTTTTTTAAACGTTCGCTGGTTTTTGTGGCCTTTGGGGCCAAAGAAATCGGATCGGCCGGCTCCTGGTATTTTGTAAACCGTGCCTTTTCCCCCATCAACAAGACAGTCTTTATGATTAACTTTGATATGATTGATCGGAGCGGGTACAACAATACTTTTAGTGCGTATATGCCAAAGCCCAATGTAGAAATCTCCGAGTTGCTTTGGTCGGTAGACCTTCCCTCCTCTTTTCTTCCCAAGATATTTGATGTCAATAGTTTTCCTTCTGATCACTATCATTTTTTTCAAAAACAGATTCCGGCCCTGTTGTTTACAGGAGGGAGTCCGGCGGAAATGGAGGGTAGGGTGGCCTATATGTACGATTTTTTGCGGATAGTAGCCACTCTGGATCCGCTCCCGATGCTGTCCTCTGCCGGAGCAGATGGGATTTACACGCTATCACAAGTAGACAAACGTCCTAAATTTCAGCATGGAGACGAGGCTCAGTTTTTAAAGTTATGGGTGAACAAATACCTCAAATACCCCGATGCCGCAGTAGCCCAGGGTATTCAGGGTAGGGTGTTGGTGCAATTTGTAATAGAAGTTAACGGGTCGGTAGGTCATGTCCAAGTCATGCAATCGGTCGATCCTCTTTTGGACGATGAGGCCCTCCGCGTAGTGGCGGCCTCTCCCAAGTGGAAGCCTGGCGTCAAGAACGGAAAGGCCGTGCGGACACAATATGTGATCCCTGTATATTTTGTGTTGAAGAAGCGATA
>WRJW01000176.1 GCA_009778375.1 Bacteroidota bacterium | reverse complement strand
GTGGCAGCCTTGCTCCTCTCTGCCCTTGTGCAATGCTCCTCAGGCCTCCTTTCTCTTGCCCTCTATCCGCTCTTGTTTGCCCTGGCAATTCCTTTTATATGGATTCGATCCAAAACTATGTATCACGAAAAAACGATCCGGGGAGCCCCGATCTCCAGAGATGCTTCCCCCTCCTTTGGTTCCATGTCCGCTGTAATCTTTTTTCTCTTACTGTTGGCCCTCACCCCCGCTTTCTCGATCTTGATCGAACCCTTGACCGTATGGATAAAGATGCCCGATTTTATCAAGGACTTATTTGGGGAAATCGGTAATCACGGTTGGCTCTCCTTCTTTTCTTTAGTAATCATGGCCCCACTCTTTGAGGAGTGGCTTTGCCGGGGCGTGGCATTAAACGGGTTACTGAAAAACGGTTATTCGCCCCAAGCCGCCATAGCTTGGTCGGCCTGTATGTTTGGCGTAATACACCTGAATCCATGGCAAGCGATACCTGCCTTTATGATGGGCCTGCTTTTCGGATGGATTTATTGGAGAACCCGCTCCTTATGGGCTGCCATCTTTATGCATGCCGTAAATAACGGCTTGTCTATTGCCCTCACTTGGGCTTTTCCACACCTTCCGGAAGACGCCTCTACCTACGACGTAGTAGGGACGCCTTATTATTATTGGATGGTGGCAGGCGCTCTCGTCATCGTCATCTCTATTATCTTGGTACTGCACCATAAACTTCCCCGTCATACAAAATCATGAACCCGTTATACCCACTTTGTTTTACCCCAACTTCCGTTGAACGGGTTTGGGGGGGAGAGCGTTGGATACTCAGCGGACTCGAAGGAAGTAATTCTGTAGTATGCAACGGTTTTCTATCGGATAACGAGATCAACGAGTTGATCGAAGTATATATGGAAGATCTCGTGGGCGAATCGGTATACCGGAAGTTTTCGAATGAATTTCCTTTATTGGTTAAAATATTGGATATTAAAGACTACTTGTCTTTTCAAGTCCACCCTCCGGATGAGATCGCCAAAGTTCGGCATAACGCCTACGGAAAAGCAGAATTTTGGTACGTACTCGATGCAACGCCCCAAGCCACCCTGTTTTTGGGGTTTAACCGACCTCTCACTCCTGCCGAGTTTAGCCAACGTTGCCTCAATCAAACCCTGCCCGAAGTGATGCACGAGTTTACGCCCCGTCGAGGCGATCATTATTATATTCCTCCGGGCACCGTTCATGCTGCCGGAGGCGGATTGGTGGTGGCAGAAATACAGCAGGTTTCGGATATTACCTACCGCGTATACGACTGGGGAAGAGAATTTCATAAAGAGACGGCCCGAGAAATGCATACCGATTTGGCGTTGGATGCCATCCATTGGGAGCCTTTTCATCCCGCCGATCCCCAAGGGGATGATCCCGAAAAAATCATAGAAACACCCTGGTTTCACCTTACCAAAAAAACGCTCACAGCCCCCATCAGCCAATCTAATATTTTGGGTTCCAGCTTTCGTCTCTTATTCTGTGTAGAAGGCGCCATTCAAGTAGAAGCCAACCAAAGTGTGCGCATAGAAAAAGAGGGCCTCATCCTGATTCCGGCAACCATGGATCAATACACCATAGCGCCCAAAGGATCCTCTGCGGCACTGCTGGAGGTTTGGGTTCCTTAGGTAATAATTTTTCTATCAAGGTTATAATTGCTCCATCAGCTTGTCTATATCCCGCCGCTCCTTTTTGGTCGGACGGCCTGTACCCCGATCCCGCCAAACCAACAGCGCTTCATTGGATTTTTGGCCTTTGGCCAACTCTTCGGGAGGAGTAGTATCCAACACGTAAGGAGTCAGATTTTTGGCACCCACCCTTTGCGCTAAAAGTCCAAGCACTTGATAGCGGAAATGCACGGGGCCTCTGCGTACCTTCAATACATCTCCCACCCTGACTTCTCTCGAAGGCTTTGCTTCCATGTCATTTATCGTTACCTTTCCACTCCGGCAGGCATCGGCGGCGTCGCTTCTGGTTTTAAATACCCGAATAGCCCACAGGTACTTATCTAAACGAGGCGGTGTTTCCATCAGGAGGCTGTTCCTGTATCATTTTCTGTGGCATTGAATAGTGTCATGGCCCTATCGGGGCCCTGGGTTACAAACGCCTCTACTGCGCCTCGACATTTATCCATGATAAAAGGCAAGGCTGCCACTTCATCATTGTCCCAAGCGCCCAGCACATAATCGACTTGTTGGCCCCTTCCAAAATTACTGCCGATTCCCACACGCAAACGGGTATAGGCGGTAGTACCCAGTGTTTCGTTGATGCTTTTTAATCCGTTATGACCTCCGTCGCTCCCTTGTTTGCGCATACGTATAACGCCCAACGGCAACGCCAAATCATCCAAGACTACCAGCAGATGATCCAAAGGAGTCCGCGTTTCGCGTAACCAGTAATTTACGGCTTTACCACTGAGGTTCATATAAGTAGAAGGTTTTAACAAAAGTACCGGCTTCCCTTTGAAAGCAACCTCGGCCAAAGATCCGTAACGCAGGATGGAGAAAGCACTATTGGACGCCTTAGCTAAAGCGTCCAATACACAAAAACCTATATTGTGTCGGGTCCCGGCATATTCTGCACCGATATTCCCCAAACCCGCTATTAAAAAGCTCATTTCTTCTCAGCAGCGGCAGCAGCAGCAGCGCCTAAGGCAGCACGGGTCATCCGAACAGCGCAGACAATCGTCGATTTAGGGGTAATTACCTGTATATTCGGATAGATTAAATCGCCGGCCACAATGGTTTTCCCCAATTTGAGATCGCTGATGTTTACAGGAAGGGTGTCGGGCAAATCTTTGATCAATCCTTTTACCTCTATTTTGCGGGTATTGATAATCAATTTACCTCCGGCCTTTACCCCTTCTGATACTCCTTCGATCACAATGGGGATGGCCATGATTACCGGACGTGCTTCGTCGGCTGCCAAAAAGTCGAGGTGCAATATTTCATCGGTTACGGGATGAAATTGAAGCTCATGTAGAATAGCTAAATGTTTTTTTCCATCTATGGCAAGGGAGACAACATAGACATTGGGGGTAAAGATCAACTCTTTTAGCTCACGGGCATACACCGAAAAATGGATATTTTCCCGTTTGTTCCCATATAACACGCAGGGAACCTGATCGTTTTTACGTAATGATTTTACAGAAGCCTTACTCAGGCTGGGGCGAACAACGCCGTTTAATTCAAAAATTTTCATAAAATTACTTTTTGTTGTGTTACTCAATCCGGCCCTTCCGGATCCCATGGCACCTTAAAAAAGTTAAGGAGGCGCAAAAGTACGCAATTTTTTTTATTCCAGCAAACCCACAGCCTTATTCCACTCCGTTTTTTTATAGGCCTCACGTATTCCGGACTGCTGTCCGGTAACCGGAATATAGGTAGAAATTCCTCCAAAGTGAAAAAGAGGAATAGCACTTCCATAGAAAGAGGGAGTGTTCAGTTTATAGGGAATCATTTGGTTCAAAATTTCAGAAAACGCTGCATACTCCAAAGGAGATGCTATTTGCGAAACAAAATGATCCAGATCATAAAAGAGATGGGGTCTGGAGGTAAGTCGATCATAATATTGCAGGCCGGTAGGTACAAAATCGTTGAGTTTATCTCTGTTGGCTTCAAAAATAGACCGTACCGAGGCTGCCAGCGCAGACAAAACCTGTGTGTTATACAGCGCTATTGTGGCGGACTTGGAGACGCCGGTTTGTTCGTTGTAGAAACGATAAAACTCGTTGCAAACCGCTTCTAAGTCTGGCTGAGGCAGGAATATCGGTTGCATAATTTTATCGTAGGGGAAACCGGTCCCCATGATCTCGGTAGGAGCAGCAACAATCCAATCCGCAAGATCTTTAAGAGCATACGCCACCTCTATGCCGCCCATGAGGCAAGCGTCAAACAAAATAAAAGAGAGGTGATACGGAAACGACGAAATGGCCGAAACCAATTCATCCAAATCCATCTCGCGCAGGCCGTCTTTGCCAAAAGTTTTGACCATCGGATAATCGACATCGAGAAGAGTTTGGGATGCTTTATGGATTACTTGTGTTCCGGCGGGCAACCAACCCGTCCCATGCGACCACATAATCAGGGCATAATCCTCAGCAGGAAACAACTGGCTCATACGCAACAGGCAACGGGCAAGCACTTCGGAGGTGGCTGAATTTTCTTCGGGATACTCTTCGATCAACTCCTCCTTGACCTCAGAACCTTGCTTTACCAAACGAAAAAGTCGGGGCAAAGCGTCCGAAGGGTCTTGATATACAATAATATTTCCGTTTTTGGGAAGAAAACCATCTTTCAATTTCACCATATTGGTGAAAGAAAATTCACTCAAGTCGTTGTCGGCCGCCATATAGATAAGCAAAGACCTTTCCGCCGGAATGTCAAGCGGTTCCTTACAGCACGATCCCAGCAAAATGGAAGCTGATATTGCGGCAAAAATAAGCGCTTTGAGTCCAAAAATATTATGCCTGAATCGCTTCATTATCTTGACTTTTAACAACACCCTCCGGCGCAGGAAGAACAGGCTGTAGGGCTGCATCCGCCCTGACCTGCATAGAGGCCGTTGGCCAACTCTTCTTTCGTAGCTTGACGCACCGACACAATGGTGCCGGTAAAATGGAGGTCGGATCCGGCAAGGGCATGGTTAAAGTTCATAATCACCGTATCTTCCTGCACATCTTCGATTGTGCCGTGCAAGCGGTTCCCCTCTGCATCCTGCATGGGAAGCACCTGACCCACCTTGAGCAGACCGGGGTCTATTTGGCCGTTTACCTTAAAGAGCTCTTTGGGAAGCTCTACAAAAGCCTCTGGATCCTCTTCTCCGTAAGCATCTGCTGCTTTTAGTTTAAAATCAAAACCGGATCCCGCCTCTTTATCTACTATCTGTTCTTCGAATTTGGGCAAGAGATAGCCGGTGCCGTAGATAAACTCCATAGGCTGATCCTCTTTTACCGATTGAATAACTTCGTGGTCTACCTCCAAGTCGTAGGTCAGGGCGACTACCGTGTGTTTGCCAATTTTCATATATGTTTGATTAGTGATGGCAAAAATACATACTTATTTCCGTACCTGCAACTATTTTTACCCTGTATACGGGACGTTTACGCAAACTCCCGTGCCCGAGAGAGGGGCGCCACCTCTAAAGTGCTGATAAGTCCCTCTTTGTATTTATAGAAACCGGCAACGGCAATCATGGCTGCATTGTCGGTGGTAAAACGAATCGGGGGCAAAAAAAGTTCCCACCCTCTTTGCGCCGCCTCGGCCTGCATACGCGCCCGCAATCCAGAATTGGCCGATACTCCTCCGGCCAGCGCCACCCTGCGGATTCGCGTTTGGGCGGCAGCTTTGATCAATTTATCTAAAAGAATATCAATCAAATGTGATTGCCAGCAAGCGCACAAATCTGCCAAATGTTGTGTAATAAAATCAGGATCATCAGATAACCGATCCCTCAAAAAATATAGTAAAGATGTTTTAATCCCGCTAAAACTGTAGTCCAAACCGGCTATCCGAGGTTTGGCAAAACGAAAAGCCTTGGCATCTCCCTCTTGAGCATACTTATCTATGATCGGCCCGCCGGGATACTCCAAGCCCATAATTTTAGCCCCCTTGTCAAAAGCTTCTCCTACTGCATCGTCGATCGTTTGGCCTAAAACAGCATAATGTAAAGGACTGTGAACCTGCAATATTTGAGTATGTCCTCCCGACACCAACAAACACAGGAACGGAAAATCGGGTGGAGAAGGGCCTCCTTGGGGCAGTCGAACAAAATGGGAAAGTACGTGACCGGTTAAATGATTTACCTCAATTAAGGGTCGGTCTAAAGCCAAAGCCAACCCTTTGGCAAAGGAAGTACCTACCAACAGAGAGCCCAGCAAACCCGGCCCTCGGGTAAAAGCTATGGCATCAATCTCTTCTTTTCGGACATTGGCCAATTGCAAAGCACGAGCAACCACAGGCACTATGTTCTGCTGGTGGGCGCGGGAAGCCAATTCGGGAACCACGCCTCCATAAGCCTTATGCACATCCTGCGAAGCCATTACATTAGACAACAGCAACGTATCTCTGACTATTGCAGCCGAAGTATCGTCGCACGAAGATTCGATGCCCAAAATGGTAACAGCCATAAACGTGTTCTATTTTACTTTTCAAACTGCAAAGTTGTGGAATAATTGTTGCATTTTAATTATTTTTGTGGTTTATATTTATATAGCATATAATTATATTAAGACTCTCAGGAAAATAGCGCTCATCGTAACGGTTTTGATCGGATCTCTGCCGGTAGCGGCCTATTTGGTACTGCAACTCCCTGCCGTGCAATCTCGAGCCGCCGCAAAAGCCGCCAGCATGCTGTCCGAAAACCTTGGCACCGAAGTATTTGTAGAAAAAGTCTATTATGCTTTTTTCAAAAAAATCATTCTGCAAAATGTGTATATTCTTTCTACGCCTATAGATACCTTACTGCAGGTAAACAAATTATCCATTACGCCGGCCCACATTCGTTTTTTTTCTAAAAACCTGTCCTTTAAAAAAATAGTAGTACAGGGGGGCGTGTTTAACCTTTGTATCGAGGAGCAGGAGACTAATCTGGAGCGCGTTTTTAAAATCAAAAAAAGAGCGGAGAACGCGCCCAAAGATACGCTTCCCAAGCTCTGGGTTATGGCCTTAACCGACTTTTCCCTTAAAGACTTTCGATTCAGCCTCCGAAACGAAAAACGTCCCCAGCCTTCCGTATCTCCTGCGGTTATGAATTTTACCGACTTGGAGGTGTCGCACATCAATTTGGAGGTAAAAAACATCCGCTTTGCCGACAATACCCTTTTTTGTTCTATAAAAAGTATGAATGCCCAAGAAAAAAGCGGCTACACCATCACTAATATAACCGGCGAATTGGCCGTATCGGGAACACAGGTACGCATAGACGATCTAATCGCTCAGGATGCCTGTTCCGATCTCAGGGCTGATGTTTTTTATATGCATTATAATAGCGCTCGTGATTTTCAACGATTTACTGAAAATGTGGGATTGGAAGCCGATTTCAAAAATGCCCGTCTCTCTTTTGCTTCTCTATCGTTTTATGCCCCTGCTTTGGAAAAAAGCACCCTTGAAATCGCCGTGACCGGACACGTGGCAGGCCCTGTGCGCTCTTTGCAAAGTGAGGGGGTGCAACTCCATACCCTCAACGGACAAACTACATTGGAGGCCTCCTTTAACATCAGGGGATTGCCCTCTATACCCAATACCACCACCGATTTGAACATTCGTAAGCTTTGCTCTACCGCGGGCGATGCTGCCGCCACCATTTCTCAACTCATTGACCTCAATACAGATTCTTTTGCAGCGTACCTTCCGCCTCACCTTCCCTTTAGCTTTCAAGGTCAACTGGTCGGATTATTCCACCATTTTGATGCATCCGGCACCCTATCTTCGGATATGGGGAATATTCAACTCCAAGCCGTTTTGTACCGCGAAAAAGAACGCGGATTTCATGTAGACGGTCATATTGCCGCTCAGGAACTCAGTTTGGGGGAATGGATCGGAAAACCCTTTGGCACGCTCAATATGGAGGCACACGCCCGCACCCTCCTCAGGAGTCCCGCCCGGGGAGGTATGGAAGCCGATATAGACAGTTTGAGGATCTTTAAGTTAGAAATCAACGATTATCCGTTAAGCAATATCCTTGCCATTGGGCTATATAAAGACAAATGCTTTGACGGACGCGTGGCATGCAGCGACCCCAATCTCCGCTTTTTGTTTCAGGGGCTGACGAACTTAGTGCGATACAACTTTTACGCCAACGTTGCGTATGCTGATTTGGCAGCTTTAGGTTTGGATAAAAGGGATTCTGTTTCAAGGATTTCTGGAGAAATCTTAGCCAACTTTGAAAGGGAGGCAACAGGAGATATAGACGGAACCATTGCCCTGAACCGGACCTACTACACCAACAGCTCCGGCATCCATGACCTCAAGTCAATAACCATTAACTCCCATATACAGGATTCTCTTTACCGTTTTGAACTTTCCGCCCCCTTTGCAGAGGCCCGTTATACCGGAAGTAAGGGGATGCTGAGTTTTGTCAAAGACTTTCGCCGTACCGCCCTGAGCCGGTATTTGCCCCACTATTTTGAACCGGAACCACTTCTCAACCCCAACCGTCAATACCACCTTGACATGACAATTGGCGATATGCGGGCCATTGGCCAATTGGCCCTGCCCGGCCTCTATATTGCCCCCAATACCCGTCTAACCGCCAATATTACACCTCAGGACTCTATCCGGTTGCAATTAGATTCCCGTTCGCTCCGATATTACGAACAAAGGGCAAACAACCTCTCCCTCTTTATGGAGGGGGACAGCACAGCCCTGCACGGCATACTCTCCGCCACAGGTTTGCAAACCTACGGATTGCTGATCGATACCCTTGCCCTGCATACGAACGCCGCCCATAATCAGGTAGACGCCGCCCTCTCATACCAAAATTTTACGGGCCAAAACCGAGACGGGAGCCTCAACGCCCTTGTTGCTTTTGGGGAGCCCTTCCCCGATAATCCGCATCCGGTATCCATTCACATACTTCCTTCCTATTTTGTCATCAACAATACCCCTTGGCAACTCGATCCTTCTTCTATTGTCTTTGCCTCCACGGCTATCCGTTTTGAACAACTTAATCTGCACCATAAAGAACAGTCGCTCAAACTAAACGGCAACCTCAACAGAACATTGCCCGATACCCTGCATATAGCTCTTAATCAATTCGATATCTCCCTGTTCAATCTATTTTTGGAGAAATCGCCCTATAAATTTTCCGGCTTATGTACCGGCGATGCTCAGATAATTGATTATTACCATGATCGACAATTTATTGCAGACCTTAAAGCATCCGAAATTTTTGTCAATCAACTGGCGGCAGGCGCTCTTTCTGTTGGTTGCCAATGGGATCAGGAAGGCCGACGTTTTGTAATGGATGCCCAAAATGTACAACAGGGAAAAAACCCTGTCGGCATAAAGGGATTCTACTA
>WRJW01000175.1 GCA_009778375.1 Bacteroidota bacterium | reverse complement strand
GATACCGCGAAAAGCGAAACCCACCGGTTTACCACGGCTTCTTCTCCTTACTACGAAGAAGAAGAAGTACGTGTTCTGATGCAAAACCGACCCAATAATGGCGTAAACCTTGTTTTTCTCTGCGACGGATTTGTGATTGACGATCTGGAAAGGGGGGGCGAATGTGACCGGATTGTAGAAGAGGCGTTGAATTACTTTTTTGATATTGAACCCTATAAGTCGTATCAGGATTATTTTAACGCCTACGTGGTTTACTCTTTTTCTGCGGAAAAAGGCGCCTCTTATGGAACCGTGAATACCCTTAAGAATACCTCTTTTAGCCTTACCTGCGATAAAGAGAGCCCGAGTTCAACCAATATGAGTTGCGATTCGGTAAAAGTATTCAACTATGCAAAAAAGGCGCCCATCGGTCCCGTTAATCAAACCACTATTATTGTTATTGCCCAGGAAGAGCGCTATGCCGGAACCACTTATATGTGGTGGGGAGGATCCTCCGAATGGGGAGGAGGCAAATCTATCGCACTTTTAACCACTTCACAAAACAACTATCCCTATAATTTTAAAGGCACCCTGCAGCACGAAGCGGGAGGCCACGCCTTTGCCAAATTAGCCGACGAATATGTAAACGACGAGACGGCAAAAAACCGCAGTCGGGACGATTTGGTAAACAGTTATACTAACTACGGCATATATTCCAATGTAGACGTCACCTCCGACCTCAGCCTTATCCGTTGGAAAGACTTTATCGGATTACCCCATTATGAGGATGTGGGCGCTTACGAAGGGGGATATTACTTTGCCACCGGAGTCTGGCGTCCCGAACCCGGTAGTTGCATGATCAACAACATTGCCTACTACAATGCCCCTTCACGGGCTGCCATCGTCAGGCGACTAAAAACCATCGCTAAAGAAACCTTTGATTTTGAAGATTTTTTAGCAAACGACCACGTTACCTCTCTGCCCGCATTTGCACCCGATCCGCCTACCAAATTACAGGCATATCTTTATTTAGCTCCACCTGTATTGATTAGAGAATAAAGCAAATCGGTAGCCCTAAGGCCCAGTTTCGGATGTTTCCATTCGGGCGCTACTTCGGCTAAGGGTTCTAAAGCAAACCGACGTAAATGCAAACGCGGGTGGGGCAATGTCAATGCAGGCGTCCGATAAATGAGTTCCTCATAAAACAGAATATCAATATCCATATACCGAGAAGCGTATCCCCTTGCCCCTTCACCCCGTACCCGTCCCAATAACGATTCAACCTCCAAGCAGCGAGCCATTAATATTTGCGGCGTTAGGGGGGTGTTTATCAGCAAAGCCTGATTGAGGAAAGCAGTATCGGCCTCAAACCCCCAAGGCTCTGTTTCATAGATTTTAGAAACTTTAACAATGTGGCCGCACGCTCTCCGGACAAGTCGCTGCGCCCGAGCCAGCAAGGCCTCACGATCGCCCAAATTACTTCCCAGCAACAGACAGGCCGACGGCATACATTTTTATCTGTTTGATCATCGACACCAAACCGTTGGCACGGGTGGGCGAAAGATGTTCCTTTAATCCGATTTGGTCAATAAAGGCAATATCCGCCTCTAAAATCTCCTGAGGAGTATGGCCCGAAAAGACCCGAATCAACAACGAAACAATCCCTTTGGTAATCACTGCATCGCTGTCGGCCAAGAAAAACACCACTCCGTCACGCACGTCAACGGCTAACCACACCCGAGACTGACAACCCGAAATCAGGTTTTCCGGACGCTTCCGCTCTTCGGGAAAGGGGGCAAGGGCTTTTCCTAACTCAATCAGGTACTCGTATTTTTCCATCCAGTCGGTAAAAAACGAGAACTCCTCCTCAATCTGTTTTTGAATTTCTGCTATACTCATCGCAACATGGAGATTACTTTTTTTAGCGCCGTAACAAAACATTCCAACTCTTCATCCGTATTATACATTGCTAATGAGGCTCTCAGCAGGCTGGTTTGTCCAAAACGAGCCAGCGTCGGCTCTGCGCACATCTGACCCGAACGAACCGCATATCCCATTTTATCGAGCAACGTAGCTAAATCGGCCGCGTGCACTCCCTCCACACTAAAACTAAAGAGGGGAATTTTTTGATCCGCATCGGTTCCGAACATGGTTAAACCCTCTACCTCCTGCAACAACGTCATCCCCTTTTGGGTCAACAGATGCAGGTGTGCTTCAACCTCTCCACGATCAAGTGCGGACACAAATTCAATAGCTGCACCTAATCCGCTTTGTCCAATAAAATTAGGCGTTCCTGCTTCAAATTTTAATGGAAGTGATGCATAGGTGCTTCCGGCAAAGGAAACGGAGGCAATCATATCGCCTCCACCCTGCCACGGAGGCATTTGTTCTAACCAATGCTCTTTTCCGTATAGAATCCCCGTCCCTGTTGGTCCAAATAACTTGTGGCCGGAGAAAACATAAAAATCGCAATTTAGATCAAGCATATTAACATGTTCATGAACTACCCCTTGCGCTCCATCAATTAAAACCGGTATGTTCCGCTCATGCGCCATTTCTATTACCCGTTTTACAGGGTTTACCAACCCCAATACATTGCCGATATGAGAAACCGCCACTAAACGCACCCCGTCGTCCAATAAATCGGGAAGCAAATCAATCCGCAGCCGACCCGCATCGTCTATCGGTAAAACACGTATCCGGGCCCCCTTTCTGGCGCACATCAGTTGCCAGGGGAGGATGTTGGAGTGGTGTTCCGCCTCGCCTACCAAAACCACATCGCCCTCTTTTACAAAGGCTTCTCCAAAAGAAAAAGCCACCAAATTAATCGCGGCCGTAGCGCCCGAAGTAAATATTATTTCATGTTCATGCTCTGCCCCAATAAACCGGCAAATCGTTTTCCGGGCCGATTCATACAACTCCGTACACTGGGCGCTTAAATAGTGCACCGCCCGATGGATGTTCCCGTTCCTCCCTCTTTCCATCTCTGCCAATAACGACAAAACCGGCAAGGGCTTTTGGGTCGTGGCCGCATTATCCAAGTAGACCAAAGGCTTTCCGTACACCCTCTGTTGCAAGGCGGGAAAACAATCGCGAAGGGACAAAATGTAAGCGTTCATGGTGCAAAAGTAGCAAAAACCCGCGGATTGTAGTATGTTTGCACTATATTTTTATCTCATGAACACCCAACGTCTTTTACGGAGATGGGGCTTGATGGGAGGGATGGTATTGCTGCTTCAACCACTCTGTGCACAAGATCTTTTGCAATACTGGAACAAGCCGGAAGCCATGATGCAGGATCAGGCAGCCCTCCTTTTTGAACAGGCGCACAGGATACTTGCCCAATACCCTCCATCGACTGCACCCAATGAGGCACGCACATTGGCCCTGTTTGCTATTGACGCCCTGTTGCACGACACCCGTTTAGATAACGGCAAGGCCTTTTTGGATTACATCCAAAGCAGGTACCGCTTGGTGGCAGACAAACTCCGGGACGAAAAACCGGACGGAAAAGAGATCCGCATCTACAAACTCTACAATCATGGATTTGTGGTACAAACCCCTTCTGTGGCCATAGCTATAGACCTCATAAGGGGAGGTCGTGCCGACCAACCTTTTGTTTCCGATGCTTTAATTGCATCTTTAGTCGATCAATGCGACATTTTGTTTGTTTCGCACAGGCACAGCGATCATGCCGATAAATCAGTCGCCCAATTATTTTGTGATCAAAATAAACAGGTAATTGCCCCTCCCGATCTTTGGGAAAATATGTCGCCCCAATTAAAACATATACGGGGAGAATATGCCATAACCGACAGCATCAATATTCCCCACAGACAGACCGCATTAAACATAACGGTATTCCCCGGACATCAGGATAACATCCCCAACAATCTCTACGCCATTACCACTCCGGAAAGGGTCACGGTCATGCATACGGGAGACCAGTACCACGACGACGATATGGAATGGATCAGCCAAGTAGGCGACCAAATCGAAGTAGATGTTTTTTTAGTCCACTCCTGGATGCCCCACATAGAAAAAACCGTAGAGGGCATCAGGCCAAAATGGATGGTCGTGGGGCATGAAAACGAAATGGAACACACGATTGACCATAGAGAGTCTTATTGGCTGACTTTTAGGAGATTTAAAGAAGTGCAAAAACCATATATCGTCATGGCCTGGGGAGAACATTTTACCTATTATCCTTAACATAACCTTACATTATGTACGAATACATCAAAGGCCCTGTGGCCGAACTTAGCCCTACACACGCCGTAGTCGAAGGAGGCGGTCTTGGATACCATATTCTCATCTCCCTCCAAACCTTTAGCGCCCTCCAAAAAGAGCAGGGACCGGTACATCTTTGGCTTCATCATCATGTACGCGAAGATGCCCAGCTCCTTTACGGTTTTGCCCACAAAGGGGAGCGGGAAATGTTTCGTCTGCTGATTGCCACCTCGGGGATAGGCCCCAATTCTGCCCGAATGATCCTCTCTTCGCTCTCATCCGAAGAGTTGCGACAAGCCCTCCTTACCGAAGACCTCATGCGTCTCAAATCGATCAAAGGTATTGGGCTCAAAACCGCCCAGCGCCTTATTGTCGAACTCAAAGACAAGGTGGCCAAAACCGGTTTCGAAGAGGATGCACTGCTGTCCGCCGGACCATCCGGAGGAACTGCCCACTCATCCATACGACAAGAGGCCTCTTCTGCCCTGCAAATGTTGGGATTCCCCAAAGCTGCCGTAGACAAAACCATCGACCATTTACTGCGCCAGCACGCCGGTTACACTTTAGAAGAACTTATTAAAATTGCGCTCAAGCAAATTTAGTATATATTTGCACTTCCAACCGCAATAAATACCATTAAATTCATAACGTAAAAATTTAACAACATGAACATTCCGGAAAACTTACGCTACACCAACGACCACGAATGGGTAAAAATCGAAGGCAATTTAGCCACGGTAGGTATTACCGATTATGCCCAATCCCAATTAGGCGACATTGTTTTTGTAGACATCCAAACAGAGGGAGAGCACCTCGATTTTGGCGATACTTTTGGCGCTATCGAAGCGGTTAAAACAGTGGCAGACGCCCTGATGCCCCTTTCCGGCACCGTTATAGAAGTAAATCCCGAACTCGAAATTGAGCCCCAATTAGTCAACACCGATCCATACGGAGAGGGCTGGATGATTAAAATCGAGTGTTCCAATCTGGCCGAAGCAGCCAAATTGCTCTCTGCCGAAGAGTATCGGGAACTCTTGTAATCGATCTCCATCATGAAACGCAGTTTTGGGAGCGATAACCACTCTGGCATCCATCCCCAAATTCTTGAGTCCATCCAACGACTCAATGCTGATTATGTGCCTGCTTACGGAGCAGATCCGTATACAGAAGAGGTTGAATGCCTCTTTAAAGAAGAGTTTGGGCCTGAAGCAAAAGTCTTTTTTGCTTTTAACGGGACCGGAGCCAATGTGCTGTGTCTTAAAGCGCTCACCCAACCTTTTCATTCTATTATCTGCGCCGACACCGCCCATATTAATGTAGACGAATGTGGAGCCCCGGAATCTTTTACAGGGTGTAAATTGCTCTCTCTGTCTACTCCGGACGGAAAATTAACCCCCGATTTGGTCTCCGAAGAACTTTATGGATTCGGAGATCAACATCATGCCCAACCAAAAGTAATTTCCATCTCCCAAACCACCGAACTCGGCACCTGTTACCATCCCCATGAAATCGCAGCATTGGCCAATCTTGCCCACCAACACAATATGTATCTGCATATAGATGGTTCCCGTTTGGCCAACGCCGCTGCATTTTCGGGCGTTTCCTTTAAGGCCATGATTGCCGATACCGGTGTGGACGCCCTCTCTTTTGGAGGCACTAAAAATGGTCTGTTGCTGGGCGAAGCGGTCGTACTTTTACGCCCCCATTTAGTCGAGAATTTTTTATTTATACGTAAACAGGCCATGCAGCTCTTTTCCAAATCGCGTTTTATAGCCGCCCAATACATCGCCTATTTTAAAGACCGACTCTGGGAACAAACCGCCACCCATGCCAACCAAATGGCCGCATATTTAGCCTCCTGCCTTAAAAATATTCCACAGGTAACTGTTTCCTACCCGGTAGAAAGCAATGCGGTTTTTGCCATCATCCCCCGTGAGGTTTGCCATCAACTATTAGAAAAACACCTCTTTTACATCTGGGACGAAGAAATTTGTCAGGTACGCTGGATGTGCTCTTTCTCTACCACCACAGAAGATGTGGACATTTTTATATCTGACTTAAAATCTCTTTTGAAATAATCTAATCACCATGGAAGTAACCCGCACATTTGACATTTTAGCCCAACTCAAGGAGCTATACCCCAAACAGGACATATTAGCCGGCAAAAAAGAGGGGAAATGGATTAAATACAGCGTAGACGACTATATTCAAAACGCCTACCACTTAGCATACGGTTTTCTTGAACTTGGCCTGCAACCCGATGATAAAGTAATCACCGCCAGCCACAACTGCCCCCAATGGAACTTTATTGACATGGGACTTACTCTTGCCGGGCTGGTCCACGTTCCCATCTATGTTACCCTTAGTCCCGAAGATTATCTCCACATTATTCCCCATTCCGACGCCAAGCTCATCTTTTTGGGCGGGGAATCTATGACCAAAAAACTTTGCCCCCTTATGGACTCCCTGACCAATCCGCCTCAGGTATACACCATCGATCCGGTTCCCGGGTATCGGAGCTTGGCAGAAACCACAGCTATTGGAGTCGCGGCCAAAGAAAAATGGGAGGCCCAAATCGCCCGAAACGTAGCTACCATTGACCCCGAAACGATTGCCTCTATTATTTACACTTCGGGGACTACCGGTATGCCTAAAGGCGTTATGCTTTCTCATCGGGCATTGGTTTTTGAATTTATCGGCACAGCCGTACAGCAAATCAGGGATTATCGCCACAAAATGCTCAGTTTTCTACCCCTCTGCCACATTTATGAGCGGAGTATGAATTACGAATACCAATATTTAGGTATCAGTACTTATTATGCAGAAAATATGGGAACTATTGCATCCGATCTGCACGACATACAGGCAGACGGATTTTGCGCCGTTCCACGGGTATTGGAAATGATGTTCCAAAAGATTGAGGCGGCCGAAAAAGAACAGAAAGGAATTGCCAGGAAAATATATCATTGGGCGCTTCATTTAGCCCAACGCTTTAATTACGAACACAACAATCTGTGGTACCGTATCCAACACTTTTTTGCCGAAAAATTAGTCTATGTAAAATGGCGGGAAAAGCTGGGTGGTAAAGAGATGCTGGTGGTTACCGGAGGTTCGTCCATACAGCCCCGCATTATCCGCCTCTTCTCGGCCGCCAAACTCTATATTTTTGAAGGGTACGGAATGACCGAAACCGCCCCCGTCATTGCCGTAAACAACCCCAAAGAGCACATCATAAAGATAGGTACGGTGGGCAAAGTTATGGACGGAACGGAGGTTAAAATAGCCGAAGACGGAGAAATACTCACCCGAGGACCACACTTGATGTCGGGTTATTACAAAGATCCGGAGTATACCAAAGAGGTGATTGACACGGAAGGGTGGTTCCATACCGGAGATGTGGGCCGGTTTGTAGACGATATCTTTTTACAAATAACCGATCGTAAAAAAGAGATATTCAAACTCTCTTCGGGAAAATATGTTGCCCCTCAGGTTATTGAAAATAAGCTCAAAGAATCCTCCTTTGTGGAGAATGTCATGGTCATTGGAGAAAACCACAAAACAGCATCCGCTATTATTGTTCCGGACCTCCCCACTCTACGTTCCTGGGCCAAAGAACAAGGATTATCCTATACCGACGACCACTCCCTGATTCTTTTGCCCGAAGTAATCAAACACATTACCAATGAAGTTGAAAAAACCAATAAAAGCTTGGCTTTTCACGAGCAAATACGTAAACCCAAGCTCAGTATTGACGAATGGACGCCTGTAAACGGATTCCTCTCCCAAACCCTGAAATTAAAACGTAATGTACTCATACGGCATTATGCAGACTTGATCAATGAAATTTACCGGCACGAAGATTAACCCGATCGGTTTACACCGGATTTGGAAAGAAGCATTTGACGAAAAGGACGATTATATCGCCCTTTTTTTCGACGAGGCCCTCCCTTTGGGTAAAGTCCTGACTTGCGGCCCTGTTCATGCACCAATTGCCGCCCTTTACCTCTTTCCCATCCACCTGCAATTGGCAAAAAAATCTTATTCCGGTTATTATTTGTACGCATTAGGCGTCTTGCAAGCCCAACGGGGAAAAGGATACGGCAGCCTGCTCATGCAGCAGGCCCATGAATTTGCCCACCTAAACAAAGGTGCCTTTATCCTCCTCCAGCCTACCCATACTTCCCTTTTTGACTATTATCAAAGATTAGGTTATACCTACACCCTGTCAAGAACCTTCTTGCGGTGCAACCGTACAACGCTCCAAAACGCAGATTCAAACCTTTTTTACCTTTTAGCGTCCCGCTCCGCTCCCGACACTAACCGTTTTACCTGGTCAGAGCCCATGCGCCAATATATCCTCAAAGAATGTCTTTTCCGTGGAGGC
>WRJW01000174.1 GCA_009778375.1 Bacteroidota bacterium | reverse complement strand
ACGGCAGCGAAGGCAAATCCCTTACCAATTTTCCCCAAACCCTCCCCGCTATCCAAAGCGAGTTGGCCGCCCAAATACTAAAAGACCCTTACCTCTTCGACTTTCCGCTCACCGCGGGTTCACCCTTTAACTATTATATTGGCATTAAGTGTCTTAGAAACACGAGCGTCATAAGTTCTCGAAACTGGGACGGTGCATTGCCCCGTATCATCCATCATAAGTTGCACCACCCCCTTTTCCCTTTTCATCATTTTTACGCGGTGAATATTCACCATATACGAACGGTGGCAGCGCAACAGGGGAAATGTGGTCAGATCTTTTTCAAATTGCTTTAAGGTATTTCTAATCAGATATGTTTTCGTTTTTCCGGAAGATTCATAATGAATCACCACATAATTGTCCGAAGATTCCAGAAAAATCAAATCATTGGCTTTAATAGTGAGCCTCAAGGTTCCCTTTTCATCTTTAAAGGGAATAAAAGGAGTCTTATAACTAAGCTGTTTGATAAGCTTTTCCAAACTTATTTTCTTTTCTTGCCATTCAAAGAAAAGTACAGAGATCAGGTAGGGGATCAAAAGAATCAAGGCGGTATTTTGCAGGGCAAAATAGAATAGAATGGAAAAAGGGCGGAGATCTTTGAGTACCCACAGTTCAATTAGAGCATAGAGCAGCGCCATAAAAATAATCTCCCCGGCGGTCATCAGCGCATAATAGATTATGGAAACAGGGCGTGTACGCTTGATCCAAAACATAAACAGCCTGCTTGCCAGTACCACCACCATTCCAAAGATCACCAATACGCCCGACGCAAAGGAAAAGACCCACCAACTTACGTCGTACCACTCCCCCGCTCCAAAAGGTTTATACAGGTTGATAAATATATACGCAAATACAGTAGTAAAAATAATCTGTATGATGGTGTTTTTTGTGTTTACGTAATAGGGAGGTATCGCTTTTCTCATAGATGCCGCAAAAGTAATCAATTCATTCACCCCACAGAAAAATAATTCGCCCCAAGCCAAATGTTATTCACCCCACAGTACTGATATACACTACATTTTCAGCAGATTGTAAAAATGATTGTTTTTCTTTGTCGTAGAAAAAAAAACATGCTGTTACACGATTTGTCAACATATCTGTCGGACAGATTTTCGCTGGAAAATTCCTGCTATGCCTTGGATGAGCGAATGTTTTGCTATACGTTTGATTTTGTTTCGGACATTTGCTTTAGTTTGGACGATAAGGACATCCCTCTTGAGAGCGGAGAGAAAGAAAATCAGCATTTTCGTTATGCGATTTTTGCTCCAGGTCAAACGAAAAAGTTTTCGGAAGCCATTCTGCTGCTTCATGGACTAAACGAACGCAGCTGGGGCAAATATTTACCATGGGCATATCAATTGGCGATGCAAACCCAAAAACCGGTGATTCTGTTTCCTATTGCTTACCATATAAACCGTTCGCCTCAAACATGGAACGCTCCCAGATTGATGGACCAGCATTCCATTTTTCGAAAAACGACTATTCCGTCTATGGTAAACAGTTCGTTTGCCAATGCAGCGTTAAGTGTAAGAATGGATCATCATCCCGAATATTTTGCTCTGTCGGGTATTCAAACCTATTTTGATATTGTTAAATTGGTTTCTGCCATTAAAGCGGGTGATTGGGAACTCTTTGAAAATGACTGCCATATTGATTTTTTTGCCTATTCAATAGGCGCGTTATTGACTGAAACCTTATTAATATCCAATCCATTAGAGTTATTTGGGGATAGCAGGGCGTTTTTCTTTTGCGGTGGTTCTACTTTTGACACCATCAATGGCTGTTCCCGGTCCATCATGGACAGTCAGGCTTTTGCCTCTTTGAGAAATCACACGCTCAACCATCCTGTTCTACTCAAAAAACGGATCAACATACCGGAACAACAGATTCATTTATTGAAAGATGGATGGCAGGCTTTTTTGGCCATGAGCGGTATTGAAAAGTACGCCGTACATCGAGAAAATGCATTTAATTGGTTGGTAAACAGAATTAAAACAATTGGATTAAAGAAAGATTGTATAGTTCCGGGATATGCGCTCCGTGATACTTTTGGAAAGATTTTTAACCATCGTTGCTTTGAGGTTGATATTATGGATTTTCCCTTCGATTACAGCCACGAGGTGCCCTTTCCGGCACATAATCAAAGATTGAACAGCGTGGTAACTCAATCGTTCCTTATGGTTTTTACAAAGGCGGCGCAGTTTTTATCCTAAAATCTTTTTTTGTATATTTGTCGGTGCATCCAACGACGAATAACTAATCATCTAATTTATAAAATCAATGAACAATCAGACCATTACCATTAGGATCTGCCTTTTGCTGTTGTTGTGTACGGCAGGTGTGACTTCGGCCCTTGCTCAGGTAGAAGAAGAGCAGGAAGTCCGCCTCAATCAGTACAATGTAAAAGTGGACCATTTTCCCCTCAGAACGGAGGCGCAAAACTGCATTCTGGTACTCGAAAATCCCGCAAAGGGGTACAAATTTTGGATGGACAACCGTGTCCAGTTTGACGCCGCCACCTATTTCAATTTAAAGAACGGCATGATCATTAACGGAAAGCCGACGATGCCCGGAGGCGTTTCGATGCGTCGGGTGCGCATGGCCGTAAAGGCTCAAATCGCGCACTACTGGTATGGCGAGGTGGATTTGAATTTTTCCAACGGCGTTTTTGAGTTGGAAGATGCGATTATCCGCTTTGACGGAATCAGGAATGTGGAACTCTCTTTTGGAAATTTTAAAGAAGATTTTTCGATGGAAGAGACGACCACTTCGCGCTATACCACCTTTATGGAGCGCGCCATGGTGGTCTCCTGCTTTGCCCCCGGTCGCCACATTGGAATGCAGGCAAACTGGCTTCCATCCTCTTTTTTACGCGCTTCTGCCGGTGTATCGTGGCAATTGATCGACAATGCCGACACGCGTTACAATGTAGAAGAGTACAATAAAGTGGGCAAAGGTATGGGCGCCAACTACACCGGAAAAATCGTCTGGATGCCCTGGGGCTCCCAACCCTATTACGGTCTGCATATAGGCTACAATGCCTCCTACCGCAACGCCAAAAAGACGGACGACAACGTCATTGACGGCGACAAGTTAGTGGGACGCGGTTACGACGGCAACTACTTCAGTACCCGAAATACAACTGCCATTAACCGCACCAAGTTTTTGTCCACCGAATTTTATGGGGTTAAATACGACATTCTCCAGGGTTTTGAGTTGGCCGGATACAAAGATGGATTAAGAATCGTGGGCGAATGGATTACCAACTCTTCGGTTATGAATAAAAACTACAAGGGAGCCACGGTAAATATGGATACCAAACATTTTTGGGGCTACTACGTGCAGGCTTCCTGTCTGTTGTTCGGCGGAAAACAACGCTACGACATTACCCAAAGCGAATTTACCCAACCCTCCAGAGGCAGGGAGTGGGGCGATATAGAGCTCATGGCCCGTTTTGACTACCTCCACCTTAATACGCAGGATATCAAAGGCGGATCGGGGCAAAACCTCGCTTTTGGCGTGGTATACCACATCAACAACAACGTAAAAATGATGCTGAACTATACCCTCTCCAAAGACGACAAATACGCCAACAACAAGGGTAAAGCCGCTATTGGACGAGACATTAACGGCGACTACACTTCCAACCCCAAATTGGCCTATAACGATTTTGGCGTGCGATTCAATAGTCTTCAGGCTCGTATTGAAATAGATTTTTAACCACCCCCCATTCTTTGTATTATGAAAAAGACCATCCTTGCCCTTGCGGCTATAACCCTGATTTTTAGCTCTTGTGTTAAAAACGACCCCTACGAAGAGCCCGAAAATTCCGAACTCAAAGGTAATTTATTCCTGAACGAAATAAACGGTACCGGCGGCCCTTCTCAGTTGGATACCGAAAAATATGTAGAACTTTTTAACAAGACCAATGCTGCCATTAATCTTAAAGATTTTTCTTTAGACTACGGCGGAACTGAAACGTGGAGGGGCCGTGCCGACGATATGGTTCCGGCTCACGGCTACAAATTGATTAAAGGCGCTAAAACCACCTATCCGGGCATGAGCACAGGACTCTCGTCGCGGAATGCCAATGTAAACCTGACGCTGTTAGATCCCTCCGGAAACATTGTGGATTATTACGAAAAAATCGAAGATTTAAACGGAAAACCCTTGGAATCGATGGACCATATGCGTATTCCTGACGGAGGCAAGTGGTATTTTGTGGAGATCAGCGCCCAAAGTCCCGATGCGCCCAATCTGACCGATCCTAACCATCCGTCGGTACGCGGCGCCATGCCTGCCATGGAGAAAGGATTGCGCATAGATGAGGTGATGGTTTCCAACACCAGGCCTACGCCCGCTGACGCTGTTACCATTGTGGCCAAAGTGACAGACGTAAATGAAATTACTTCGGTGGTGTTAAAATGGAAGAAAGACGGAGCAAGCCAAACGGATATTGCCATGGAGCTAAGCATCACAGTCTTACCCGGCGGGGGATATGTCGCCGCAATACCCAATCAGCCCGATGGAACGGTTGTGGAGTGGACGGTTGTGGCCGCCAACAATAAAGGCAATACGGCTACCGAAAGCGGCTCGATTACCTGGACGGCCGAAATCATCGACTACAGCGGATTAAAATTCAATGAAGTATCGGGAGCGGGCAACGACGAAGACAAGTTTTACGAATTGATTAATACCGGTTCCACACCTATCAATTTAGCTGGTTGCACCATTCATTACAATGCAAACGGAGCCAACGGAGGCGTGTTGCCTACCGGAGAGGGCAACCTTACGTGGACAGGAAGCGCTACGCAGATCATTGAGGCGGGCAAACTCTTTTGTCTGATTGGACGAAATACCCCCGGATCGTTCACCACCGGCTTAACGGCTGCCCGTATTCTGATTATTACCCTCAAAGACCCTGCCGGCAACATCCTTGACCAGTGTATTCGTGCAGAGGATACCGGAAAGTATGCTTTTACCGACAAATCTTTCTCCCGCATTCCCGACGGCACTGGACCTTTCTACTTTACTACGCCTACCCCCAATGTGATGAATGGCTCCAACGCCGCCGGATTGGTATTGGTACCCATTACTCAGGAGCCTCAAACTGATTATACCAAACTCAAATTGAACGAAGTGAGCGGTGTAGGAAGCGACAACGAGAAGTTTTACGAATTGATAAATACTGGTTCCGATGAGATCAACTTGGAAGGTTGTCAGATTTTTTACAACGCCAACGGCTCCAACGGAGGCACCCTGCCTGCCGGAGAGGGGAACCTTACGTGGACAGGAAGCGCTACTCAGGTAATCGAAGCCGGTAAATTGTTCAGTCTGATTGGCCGAAATGCCCCCGGCTCCTTTACCACCGGCCTGACGGCAGCGAGAATATTAATTATTACCCTCAAAGACCCTGACGGAAATGTGATTGACCGATGTATTCGGGCAGAAGATACCGGCGCCTACGACTTTGGCGACAAATCCTTCTCCCGCATCCCCGATGGCACCGGGCCTTTCTACTTTACTACGCCTACCCCCAATGTGATGAATGGTTCCAATGCCGCCGGATTGGTATTGGTGCCGGAGGTACAGGGCGCTGCAGCTCCCGACTACAGCAAGTTGGTACTGAATGAGGTTAGTGGAAATAATAAATATGTAGAAATCTACAACTCCGGAACCGAAGATATTCCTTTGGCCGGCGTAAAATTGCAAAGGAATAATGGTTCCGCGGCCGGAGGTAGTGAATGGAGCGGAACCGTAACGGATGTGATTCCTGCCGGAGCCTATAGGTTGTTCCTGTTCAACAGTTATACGCCCGCCGAATTAAACACCAATCCTGCCTATACAGGCTGGACGGTTGGATCGGGCATTTCTTCGGGTCAAATTTTGAAGGTGGCTATTGTGGATCCCTCCGGAAATCCGGTCAGTGTATTTATTCGTGGCGATGTCCCGTTGCCTGCCTGGCAGGTAACGAGTGACGTTTCCCAAAATACCACGGATACTTACTCCCGTATGGCCGACGGCACCTGGGCATACGCAGCGCCAACGCCGGGAGCCCCAAACGGGACTAAAACGTCGGAGATTTTGAATCCCGGATATTTAACGGCCCAGCCATAACCTTTAAAGAACATGAGTGAATTAAAAATCGGAGAAATCTCCAAGCCCCGTTTTGAGTTCCGTTCCTTTGGCCGCTCTTTTGAAGGGCAAGCCAAACGGATGGCCCGCTTGTCTCTTCCCGTACCTGAAAAGGTATGGGAACGGCAATCGGTCGAAACCTACATTGTAAGCCGCACCAATGACATAAACAACACCAAGATACGCGATGGTAAAATGGACATAAAAACCTACGTCCAAACGGTGGAGGGCTTTGAACAGTGGAATCCCCTGATGAAAGGCGCATTTCCGATCAGCGCACAGGTATTGAACCACGAAGTCTTTCCGGCCTTTAATGTCGATAACCTGCCGAATTTAACCCAAGAGCGTTATACCTTAGCGGAGTTTATGGCGATGGTAAAAAATCACCCCGATTTACAAGCCGTAACGGTAGAAAAATTGCGCTACGGCTATATGGTAAACGGCACGATTTGCGAAACCGGAGATGTGTATATTAATGGAGCTAAAGTAGTTACTATTAATTCTGAATCCACTGAGGTAGAAGACCTCCAAAAAACCGTATTAGAATGCGGTTTGGAAGGGGTAGAAAACATCAACTACCTTCAGGCCATTAAACGGGTGATTGGGATGATCGATAAACCACTGGCTAATTGAGACAATATGGCACAGGAAATCGAAAAAAAATTCTTGGTACAGAGCGAGGCCTTTAAAGCCGAATCATTTAAGCAAACCCGAATTACTCAGGGATATTTATCCTCGGTTCCGGAGCGTACCGTGCGGATTAGGGTCAAAGGCGATAAAGGCTACATCACCATTAAAGGGATTGGCAACTTAAGCGGAGCCAGCCGTTTTGAGTGGGAAAAAGAGATTTCGGCCCAGGAGGTAATGGATTTGATGCAGTTAGCCGAACCCGGAGTGATCGACAAAACCCGATATCAGGTTAAAAAAGGAGGTCATACCTGGGAAGTGGATGAGTTTTACGGCGAAAACCAGGGACTGATTGTAGCCGAAATCGAATTGCAATCGGAGGAGGAGTCCTTTGACCGGCCCGAATGGTTGGGCGCTGAGGTTACCGGCGAGGTTAAGTATTACAATTCGATGTTGATGAAACATCCCTACGCTAAGTGGTAAGTTTAACCCGGCTCCCTTGCCGGAAATGGCGAATAATTTGCGCAAAATGAAGTCGTTTGATCCTTTGGATATGAATAACTACCGGATAGAGCAACTCTCTGTCCGGCCCAAAAGCGGTTTTGAAAGGTGGATGGCATTAGCCGGAGGCCCTTTGGCTTTGTTGGCCTTTATCCTCCTCTATTGGGTGGTAGATATTCCCTTTCTCAACCACATCAACACCGATTTGCTTGACGGAGATGCTGCCAAACGCTTTAAAGATTTGGGAGATGCAGGATTTAGCCGGATTAATTACGCCATGCTGGCTATTTTTGTGGCTTCGGTAATTTTGTGGATTACCGAATCGATCCCCAATTACCTGACTTCGCTGTTTGTTATTTTGGGCATTGTTTTGACCGGTATTACCACAGAAAAGACCGCTTATGCCCAATTGGGGCACCCCGTCATGTGGCTCAATATTTTGTCGTTTGTATTGGCCAGTATGCTGGTTAAAACCAAAGTAGCCAAACGGTTTGCCCTCTGGTTTGTGGTTCACTTCGGCAAAAATGCGGCCCAAATCATCTTTAGTTTTATCGTCATCAATGTAGTGCTGTCGGCCTTTATTTCGGCTACCACGGCCAAAGCGGCTGTCCTTTTGCCTATTTTCATGGTGGTGGCAGCCATTTACGGGGCTACCGGAGGGAACAATAAAAACAATTTTGGCCGCAATATTGTGTTGCAGAATCTTTTCCAAATTAACATCGGCGCCAGCGCCTTTATGACCGGTTCGGGGGCCAACCTGTTGGCGGTCTCCCTGATTATGGGTGCGGGGGCCTCTATCAGCTACCGCGAGTGGTTTTCGGTCGCTTTTCCGCTCTGTTTGGTTATTGTGTTGATTGGATGGTTTGTAGGCACTAAGATCATTTTCCCCATCAAAAAAGAGGAACGGTTGCCCCAAATCGAAGGAGGAATGCAATTGCTTAAAGAGGAGTTGAATAAACTTGGTAAAATGAGCAGAAACGAATACAAGGCCATCGCTATTTTTGTGGGGGTCTTGTTTATGTGGGCCACCAAAGACTACCTGCATAACATCAGCGAAACGGCGGTGGCCTTTATTGGGGCGGTAGTCGCTTTGATTCCCTACGGAATAGGTATTGTCAAATGGAACGACGT
>WRJW01000173.1 GCA_009778375.1 Bacteroidota bacterium | reverse complement strand
TGCTGCGCCCGAACCGTGGCAGGAAGCAAAAAGATGATGATAAAAATCAGCGTTAAAATGATCTTCAAATTTTTCATAAGTGCAGGTTATTGCTCTATCATTACCTCATCACAATGCTCCACCACAAAGGGTTTGGCCTTTTGAAAATATAGAGGATAGGCGTATGTTTCTTCGATTTGGTTATTCCTGAACACAAACCCGTCTACGGAGTAAATGTTTACAAGGCGCGGATCAAAGGCCTTAATACTATTATTCTCGACCATAATATTGCGGTGGTAACGGCTTTGTTCTCGGTTTTCATAAATACCAGATCCTACTTGAATCAAGGCATTCCCCCATACGCCGTAATTACAGTTGTCAAAGGTATTGTTTCGGATGATCACGTCGCGTACCCCAGACTGTTCATACCAGTAATTTCCATCGCCTTCCAATAAGATGGAGGCGCCGGCAATATGAAAGTAGTTCTCTTCGATGATCATCTTTGCTCTTGAACCCAACAAAAGCCCCCTGGCTCTATTGCCCCGTAGCGTACAACCCTTTATCAACACCTCCGGAGCTTCCGCTACGGACGCCACAACATCATGCAGTTGCACACCGGAAGGGACCGCTTCTTCAAATTCAATCCGTATGTATTCTTTATTGAGGGGTGTTATTGTTTTAATTTTGCTTTCGCCCAAAGTAATCAAACTTTTTTGTGCCACCCACTCCATTATATCGCCAGGTTTTGCCAAAATAAAGCCATATTGCTGAGGATGCATGAATTTTACCATAATTTCTTTAGGCGTATTTATGCCTGCAATGGCCGCATATATACCGTGAATGTTGGTGGCGTCGTCCTTCTGCTGCTCAAAAAGGCAGTTAATCATTCGAATGTATCCACCGCAGTTCACAAAATGGGTGGCGTCGGCGGTAATGCTCACTACCCGACCCGACCCGGGTGCCGGAGTTACCTGTACCCGATCCAATTCAATATTTCTGCTACGCTGGGCAATAACGCCCATTCCTCCACAATGATAAATATTCACTTGTGAGATCATAACATCCTCGCTTTCGGAGAGGGTAAACCCAGGAACCAATCGATCAGCCGCTCCAAACACCAAAATATTACCCACGGTTGCGGTAAGTCCTTCTTTAAAAATTCGCACTTTTCTTTCACCCAAATCTTTAGCGATCAGAGGATCCGGCACCCAATAATCTTTGACCATAAAGGCCGTCTCGCGTTTTATCGGATCAAATTCCAAAAGATTGCCGTATGGATAACCTGTTCCCTCAGCATCGTAAAAAAAAAGGCGATCCTCTTTTACTTTATAGGGATAGGAGTCCGAAAAGAGGATTTCCAAACCATCCGGATAAAGAGCGGTAATGACTCCTTCGGAATGAAAAGTCCGTGCATAATCAATGTTTAGATCACGTACCGTAATGCGTTTGGAATCATTGATCAGAAAGGGAGAAACAAATCCGTAAAACAGGAGCAGGGAGCCCTGTCCGTCTATTTCAAAATCTTCCATACCTGTAAGATCAAAAGCAATGCGTTTGAGTCCTTCATCATTATTACTGGCCCACACGTAGCGCTCAAAAGCAAAAGCAGAGGTAATCTCATATTGCCCGAGGGGAATCGTCAATTTGGACGCTTTGACCTGCTTGCAGTACTCTATGGCCTTGTGCAGGGCAAGGGTAATGTCGCTGCCGTTGTAATCATCGGCAAAATCGGCTAAGCTCACCGTTTTTTTGTCAAATGAAACCGCACAGGAGCCCATCCAAATGGGAAAAAGAAGAAAGAAGAGATATTTTTTCATGGCCTTATGGGTAACCCCGGTGTATCTAAAGGTATTTGTAAAGAAACGCGGTTTGTGGTATAGGATCCAAAGACGCCTATGGCGCCCCCCCTGATATTGGTGGGCAGGTCGGTGCGTGGCCCCGAGAAGAGGGGGTTGTTTTGCCTCAACTCGGTGCTGGCAGCAGATAAATATTCGTATAATTCCAGAGATAGCGACTCTAATTCGACCATCAGTAGATCGCCGGCAAAAATATTATATATGCGCTCATTATCAAACTGCATTTCGTGTCTGATGCTCCATCCGGAGGGTGTCTGTCTGGATGCATTATCCGAGGGTGTGGCGGAGCTCCTGAACAGGCTGTAACGTAAAATCCGTCCGCTGTAATAGAAGCCATTGTCATCATCCCGCAATTTAGCGCAATAGTACCGCTGCTCTGCTCCGTCGTCCTGATAATGCAACATCAGCATGGCCATATACTCCCGTCGAATAACAGGCAGGGGCATCAATCGAATCGAGTCAAGCTGACAGGCTTTGGGCATGGTGGTACTTGACGTATAGACCTCCTCAATCCCATCTTCGTCCATATCGTAGTGCACTTCCAAGGTATAGGTTTGCCCGGGAACACCGCAAAAATCTTCGTCCGGAATCTTATAACGTCCATTGTTCATATCACTTAAGAGCACATCGTCCAACCAGACTTTGGCCCCGATAACCGGCGCAGGTATATAGGAGAGCATCCCGCTGTCAAAAAAAGAAATAGTCTTTTGAACAATTATCTCGTTCTCATCGGCAGAAAACAGGTTGTCGCTAACCCTGTCGGTAATGATTCCGGTAATTACCAACATGGGATCCATACTTTTACTCTTCAAGTCAATAACCTCAGTACACGAGATCAGAGCACTCAGGAAGAAGATAAAACAAATTTGGAGGATGCGTGTGCTCATAGACTAAAAGCTAAAATTCCAGGTAATAGAAGGTATTATGCTAAACAGGTAAGTCATTTCAGCATATTGAGAACCATCAGCTCTAAGGCGATAATTAATCATCCATGGATTTTTTCTTCCATAGAGGTTGTACACCGACAGGTTCAAGTCGTGTACGAATTTGTAGTTCAATCGACCCAAACGATAGCTCAAAGAAAAATCCATTCGGTGGTAATCGGGCATTCGGTAGGCGTTGCGGACAGAATATACGGGAATATATTCGCTAAAAGCAAAATACCTTCCTTCGGGCATTACAAAGGGCTGACCGGAAGCATAAATCCAATTCAGCGAGGCTTCTAAGCGGGGATAAAAAGGCAAGGTATAGGAGAGTACAATGCTGACGTTATGGGGACGGTCAGAAGGAGCCGGATACTTTTGATCGTTATTAACCCCATCGATCTTTCTAAAAGACCGCATCCAGGTATAACTCAGCCATCCGGTCAAGTTCCCCGTCTCTTTTTTTACCATCCATTCCGCTCCGTAAGCATAACCCCTTCCAAACCGGATTTCAGATTCAACCTGATTATAGAGCAAAATATTGGGATGGTCTTTAAAGTCGATTACACGATTCAAATCCTTGTAAAATAACTCGACGGATGCTTGCAGTGTATTATCTTTGAATCCGTGGAAAAAACCTAACGAATACTGCCAGGCCTCCTGAGGTTTAATCACAGGGTTGGCCGGAATCCATACGTCTAAAGGGGAACCCGAACCGGAAAAAGAGAGTAAATGCACGTATTGGAGCGTTCGTGAACAGGATGCTTTTACCGACATGCGTTCGTTGAAGAGCCAGGAAGCTGCCAGCCTTGGCTCCAACCCGTATTCGTGATGGTACGAGCGTCTATAAGGGACATATATTTTGTCTATTATTTCGTAATGCCCGTCTGTGAGGTACTGAGTAGTCGGCCCCACATTATCAAAACGGGTAAGCCTCAATCCGTAACGCACGATTAATCGCTCATCCAACAATTTGTGTTCGTTGGAAAGATAGAGGGTGTTTACGAGGGCTTGCTTGGGATACATCCGCACCGTATCTTCGTATCGTTGATTGTTGGTAATATAAGCCACCGTTGCATCGCCCGGTCGAAACCACTGGAAAGTGGTGATCCAGCCAAACCGCGTATCAATCTGTTCGTTCCACTTATAGAGGAAATCTGTCCGCAATCCCGCCTCTTTAATACCGGCTAACCACCTGCTTTCTAACGATGGTGTAATTCCCTTAAAATCATATTGATACATAGTTCCGGATACCGAAGCATTCAAAGATAGACGCGATGAAAAATAATGATTCCAAGCCAATGTGCTTATGCTGTTACCAAAATTAAAGCCCACCTCGCGGATACCAAAGCGATCATTTCCATTATACATAGTAAGACTCAGATAATTACGCTCATCCACCCTCCAGCGCATCTTGGCATTGAGATCGTAAAAGTTGAGTACCGCCCCATTGACGGTAGTATCGCCCGACAAGCGCAACAATAAATCGGCATAGGTTCTACGGGCCGCCACCAACCATTTGATATTCTGGCCTATGGGTCCGGAAACGGAGAGGCGCGAAGCGATCAGTCCAATCCCTCCGGTAATGTTCAAATCTGAGGATCCTTCCTTGCCTTCAACATCCAACAACGAAGAGAGGCGGCCTCCGTAGCCCGCCGGAATATCTCCCTTATACAACTGTACATTACCCACCGCATCGTTATTAAATATCGAAAAAAAGCCCATCATGTGCGAAGGATTATACACCGTTGCTTTATCAAAAAGTACTAAATTTTGATCGGGACTGCCCCCCCGCACTATAAAACCCGAACTCCCTTCGCTGACAGCCAGAACGCCGGGTAAAAGTTGAACGATCTTGATCAGATCAGGTTCCCCAAGCAATACGGGCATCGTTTTTACCATCTTTGGACTAACCCGTTCCAATCCCATATCGGGGCGGCGTATGCGATAATCCGCTCTTTCTCCCACCACCACCGCAGCCCGCAGCTCGTACGTTAAAGGTTCCAAGGCAATATCTACCTTTCGATTTTGCCGGTTATACCTCACGGGAATTACCTCTTTTTTATAACCTGTATAGAAAAATTCTAATTCCGTATTTCCGGAGGGCAGCCTAAGGCTGTACCAGCCGTTTTCATTGGTAGTAGTAAAAATCGTTGAACCGTCTGTAGCCACCCGAACATAAACGTCAGGTAAAAACGCTCCCGTTTTCTGATCCACCACACGGCCCGATACCACCCATTCGCTCTGGGCCGATACTTTGAGGGAGCACACAAGAGAAAGAAACAACAGGCCAAGAAAAACAGAGCGTCTTAGCTTCATTTTGCTACACTAATTTTTTTTCAATGGCCAATAACATGTCGTCTACCATTGATGGACGATCCCATACCGGATTCCAGCCCCATTCCTGACGGGCACAGGAATCGTCCATAGAGTCGGGCCAGGAGGCGGCAATTTCTTGCATTACCGGATTAACCCGATACTCCACCTCAAACTCAGGGATGCGTTTTTTGATGTCGGAACAAAGGTCTGCGGGACAAAAACTCATGGCGGTAACGTTAAAACTGTTACGGTGTATTAATGTAGACGGATCTGCCTCCATCAATTGGGTACAGGCCTCTAAAGCATCGGGCATATAGAGCATATCCAAATAAGTGTCGGCCGGTAATGGAGAGGTGAAACGCTTCTTTTTTATAGCTTCATAAAATATTTCTACGGCATAGTCGGTCGTTCCGCCCCCGGGAAGGGCGCCGTTGGAGATGATGCCCGGAAATCTAACGCTGCGGGTATCCACGCCAAAGCGGGTATAATAATAATCGCTCAACAACTCTCCCGTCACCTTACATACTCCATAAATGGTAGTCGGACGCATAACCGTATCCTGAGGGGTTTGCCGGTGGGGCGTATTGTGTCCAAAGGCGCCGATAGAACTGGGGGTAAAAAGAGCGCAACGATATTCTTTTGCTAATTCCAAAGAATTCAGCAGGGCGCCCATATTGATTTGCCACGCCAACTGGGGATTTTTTTCTCCTGTGGCCGAAAGCAGGGCTACCAAGTTAAATATCGAATCAATCTGATATTTTTTAAGAATCTCTTTATACGCCTGTATATCCAAGGCGTCCAAAACTTCGGTTATGGCCATGGAACGGAGTTTTTCGCACATCTCGGGGTTTATATCGGCTGCCACCACATGATCTTCTCCATAACGTTTTTGCAAATGAGGTACCAATTCCGTGCCGATCTGTCCGCCGGCCCCTACTACTACAATATTTTTCATACAAGATAGAACATAAGTGATTAAAACGCAAATATAGGCTAAATTTGCAGAATGAACAAAAGAACGCTTAGCCTGCGGATTAAACAGGAGGCACTGAAGCTTGGATTTGATGATTGCGGCATAGCTGAGGCAGAACGCCTTGAGCCGGAGTCCGGTTTTCTAAAAACGTGGTTACAGCATGGTTATCATGCTGAAATGAACTATATGACTATGAATCAGGAAAAGAGGACAAACCCCGTCAAACTCATGGAAGGTGCCAAGTCGGTTATTTGTTTGTTATCCAATTACAAACCCAAGCAATGGCAACATCCCGATCTTCCTCAGATTGCCGCTTACGCTTACGGCCCCGACTACCATTTTGTGCTTAAAGAGCGCCTACACCTCCTCAAAATCTATATAAACAGCCATACCAACGCCACCATGCGTCTTTTTACCGATACCGCCCCCATTTTGGAACGGGCATGGGCCGTCCGGGCAGGCTTGGGATGGAGCGGCAAAAACAGCCTGCTGATTTCACCCAGATTTGGTCCCTATACTTTTATCTCCGTCGTTCTCATTGCCACTGAACTTGCCTACGATACCCCCATTGATGCGCGATGCGGCTCCTGCACGCATTGCATAGACGCCTGCCCCACCGGAGCGCTCTGTTTACCTTATACTTTGGATGCCCGTCGCTGCCTCTCTTACCTTACCATCGAAAGCAAGACCCCCTGTACTTTGGACCCCGGATCTTATATTTTTGGCTGCGATGGGTGTATTCGGGCCTGTCCATGGGGCGCCCAAGCGCCTCCTACTACCCTTTTCAGACCCCTTCCCGGCATTTTGCAAAACAGCGCCAAAGATTGGGAAACGATGTCTCCCGATGATTTTAAACAACATTTTGCCGGATCTGCCCTTCAACGCGCCGGCCTGTCCAAGATTCAACATACCCTAACATTATGGAATGGCAAACCAAAGTAACCCCCACCCCCTTCATCCATCGATTTAACTACCAAACACCCTTTCTTTGCATAGGCTCCTGTTTTGCCGCCGAAATGGGCGCCCGATTGCAACAATACCGCTTTCCTGCGATGGTTAATCCCTTTGGCGTATTGTACAATCCAGCCTCCATTGCCTTGGCGCTGGAACGTTTACAAAGCGGAATACCCTTTACACAAGACGACTTGATTTGTTCACAGGGACGCTATGCCACCCTTTGGCATCAATACCTGTATGCTCATCCCGACCCCGATCTTTTTCTTGAATCGGCCAACCGGACTCTGGCGCAGGGGACGCATCTGCTCCAAAAAGCTAAAGGCGTTATCGTCAGTTTGGGAACATCGTGGATATACCGGCACAAAGAGCGGAACATGATCGCCGCCAATTGCCACAAGCTCCCCGCCGACCAATTTGAACGCCTCTTTCTCACTCCCGAAGAAAGCGCCAAACTCTTAGCCCGCCGGATCGCTGCCATGCCCGAAAAAGAGTGGATCATCACCCTGAGTCCCATCCGTCACCTGAAAGAAGGGGCGCATGGCAACCAAGTCAGCAAAGCCGCTTTGCTCTTAGCTATCGAACAGTTGTGCGCCCAATTTTCCAATCTATACTACTTTCCGGCCTACGAAATCGTGATGGACCAACTGCGCGACTACCGCTTTTACGCCTCAGACATGATACATCTTTCTCCCGCTGCCATTGATTATATTTGGGAACAATTTTGCACTCATGTTATGGACCCACAGTGCTACCCAAGGATACGAGAAGAAGAAAAGCGTCTAAAACGAGAAGGGCACCTGTCTATTTAGGCGCCAATCTATACAATACCGCCGCGACTACGGCAAAAAGCATATTGGGTACCCATAAAGCTATAAAAGGAGGCAAGAGGTCGCCAACTACAAACATCTCGCTAAAACGTAAAAACAGAATATAGGTAAAACTCAGGCCTATCCCAACCCCAATATTGAGTCCAATCCCCCCCCGTCGTCTTTTGGAGGAGAGGGCTACCCCCATCAACGTAAGGATAAAAGCAGAAAAAGGGACTGCCAAACGGGTGTTTTTTTGCACCAAAGCAAATTTTACCCGATCGTCTCCCCGCATTTTTAATTTGTTGATTTCTTCATTCAGCTCGTAATAATTGAGGGCTTCCACGGCCCCTTTCCGCTGTATCAACTCCTGTAAGGTAAGGGTTAAAACCGTATCTCTGCTGCGGCCGTGCTCAATCTTTTCATGCTCTCCCTCGATCTGCCTGATATAATACTCCTCAAGTCGCCACCCCATTAAGGTTGAATCCCATACAGCCCTGTCTGCCGATAATTTGGATATCATCTGATTGTCAGAAAAAGTCTCTAAAGTGAACTTGCTGGCCGTGTTGCTCCAGCTCCAAAAATTCTCCATATAAACAAACTGGT
>WRJW01000172.1 GCA_009778375.1 Bacteroidota bacterium | reverse complement strand
ATACAACGGGTACTTTATCGGTGGCTTACGAAAAATAAACCTGACACAGTTTAGTTTACACTCCCAAAAGTACAGGGAAAGGCGATCGGCCTTATCGTTTAATATCCCTTTGGTTGAGCGCTTTATGATACGCTTTGGCGTTTCGGAGGTGTTCGGGGTAATTGGCGGCAAAGAGGTGGGAACCGTTAAATTCCGGGTTGGCGCAAAAATATAAATAGTTGTGTGTTTGGTAATGCAAAACAGCCTCTATGGTAGCTAAGGAGGGTACACAGATTGGGCCTGGGGGTAGCCCTGTGTGTTTATAGGTGTTGTAAGGAGAATCAACTTTGGTGTCTTTGCTGAGCACCCTGCGGATACCGTGGTCCTGGAGGGCAAAGAGAAGGGTGGGGTCGGCTTGCAGGGGCATACCGATTTTTAAACGGTTCATATAGACGCCCGCAATGGTGGGCATCTCGGGTTGATACCTGGTTTCTTCGTATACAATAGATGCCAAAGTGCTAACCTGTAAAAGATTAAGTCCTATTGAGTTTGCTAAGTCTTTCCGTTCCCGGTTCCAAAAAATTTGATATTCATTGTAAAGTCGCTGGATAATTTTGATGGGAGGCGTATTCCAGTATATTTGATAGGTATTGGGTAAAATCAGGGAAAAGAGGGAGGTGGAGTCAAAGCCCATGGCGCCGATGGTGCATGAGTCGGTAAGGGTCTGCAACATAGAAAGCGAGTCGGCCTCTAAGGGACGGGATAATACGGCGGCCAATTTTTCGATGCTTCGGATATTTCCGGCAATCACTAAATTTACAGGCGTTTGCCACCCAAAGGCAAACATGCGTACCATGGTTTTGTTGTTCAAATCTTCTTTGAGCAGATAACGTCCTCCTTTAAGTCGCTCGGGTAACCGCTCTTTATGGGCGGCACGGAGAAAGGTTTTGGGACGAAGCAGGTGAGTTTCTAAAGAGTCCATCAGGGTGTTAAACGTAGCCCCGGTCGGTACGTAGACGTATATGGGGTGTGCCGTTTGGATTACATTGGGGCGGTAGTACGTACGGTAGTAGCGCCACGCTAAACCTCCACCAGCGGAAGCCATGAGTATAAGTACACAACCGGTAATGAGCAAAATTTTTCTAAAAAGAGCGGGTTTTTTCATGGTTTGCGTAATAGAATTTCCCGACCTTCGGGGAGGTAATCGTTTCTATGGAGTTTATTGTAGGTGCAGAGGTAAGAGAGGCGGACGCCGTATCGCTGGGAGATGGCAAAGAGCGATTCGTCGGCCTCGCATATATGCTTAGGCAACCCTTTGGCGGATTGTTTTTTCTTTTTGGCTACATAGACCAAGGTGCCGGGTTCTATCGGCTGATTCTTTTTCAATTCGTTGAATTTTAGAATTTCTCTCCGAAACAATCTAAATTCCCGCGCTAAAGAGGAATAGGTATCGCCGGGGCGAGCTGCAACGTAGGGAACTCCGTTGATTTGGTAGATGATACGACTGAGGCTGGCGGTAAAGAGGGGCGATCCGGCTTCCGGATGTATGATGACCGGTTGTTCCAATATTCGGGGCGATACGGGCAGGTTGGTTACGGGACGATCGTATTCGTAAAGTTTGTAATCTTCGATCAATTTAATCAGCATATCTGCATATTGGGGGTTGGTGGCGTAGCCCGCTTTTTTTAACCCCTGCGCCCATCCTTTGTAGTCGTAGGGTGACAAATCAAAGAGAAAAGCGTAGCGGTCGCGGTAACGAAGAAATTCGGCGTGGTCTTTGAACGATTCTTCTACACTGTTGTATTTGCGAAAACACTCATTGGGGGCATCGTCGGTATGGGTAATGGTTTTGCCTTTCCAGTTGTTGTGGCATTTGATGCCAAAGTGGTTGTTGGCCTCGCGGGCCAAACGCCCCGTTCCGTTTCCCGATTCTATACACGCCTGGGCCAAAGTGATGCTGGCCGGAATGCCGTATTCTTGCATCTGCTTTACCGCAATATTTTTATATTGTATGATATAGTTTTGACGGACACTGCTGTTTTGGGCAAAAACGGAGATTAAACTGCATAGACAGAGCGTTATCAAGGAGGTAAAGCCACGTATTTTTCCCATGAATAAGGAGATAATCGACAAATGTAGTAAATTTGTCACTGATTTAATACTTACCGCCGATGGAATGTAAAAAAATAACCATTAATGTATTTGAAGCCAATGGTATAGAGGAAGTGCAACAAGCAGACTGCGCATTACTTTCCAGAGCCCATCAAGCCAGCTCAGACGCTTACGCTCCTTTTTCAAGGTTTAATGTGGGCGCTGCCGTACGCTTGAGCGACGGAACCGTAGTCACCGGCAGCAATCAGGAAAACGCTGCCTATCCTTCCGGTTTGTGTGCCGAACGGACGGCTTTGTTTTATGCCCAATCCCAATATCCCCACCTTGCCGTGGAGGCGTTGGCCGTAGTTGCGGTTTCAGAGGGGAGGCAAACGGAACTCCCTGCATACCCTTGCGGGGCGTGCCGACAGGTGATGTTAGAGTGTCAAAAACGGGGAGGAAAACCTTTGCGGGTGATTATGGGGGGGAGCCAAAAGATTCAAATCGTGGAAAATGTTATCGATTTGCTTCCGCTGGCTTTTGATCAGTTTCAGGAGTGAAGTCGGAAGTCCGGGAAAAAGTATTACCTTTGTGCGGGGTAAGTCTTATACGACCAGCTCCCACTGAACTCCCCCAGGGTCGGAAGGCAGCAAGGGTAGGTGGTTGTAGCGGTGCGATATATGCCGCTTGCCCCTTTATTTTTTCGGTTTAAACCGAAAAAATAAACCGAATTTTTCGGTTTAAACCGAAAAATTTGTATATTTGCCTTAAATATTTAAAAACATGATTCAACGAATTCTTGCACCGTTCATGTTAAACGACCTGAATAAAAAAAAGGTCATCGTTTTGCTGGGGGCGCGTCAGGTGGGAAAGACTACCATGCTCGAAGAGATGCTTATGGGAAAAACCAAATCGCTTTTAATCAATTGCGATAATGTGGATGATCGGTTGATGATAGAAGAAAAATCGTCTACCGAACTTTGGCATCTTATTGCACCCTACGAATTTGTTTTTATTGACGAAGCTCAGCGTGTAAAAAATATTGGGCTGACTATAAAAATGATAGGAGATTTAAAAAACAATACTGCCCACGTTATTGTAACCGGATCATCATCATTAGAATTAGCCGGAGGCATTAATGAGCCGGCTACGGGCAGGATCATTGAACGTATGCTGTATCCCTTTTCCCTTACGGAATTGGCTGCCCATACTACCCCAAGAGAAGAACGCCGCCTTTTGGAACAGAGAATGATTTACGGCCTTTATCCGGAGATTGTTACCCATCCGGCCGATGCCAAGCAAAATTTAATTACCCTGACCAACAACTATCTGTATAAAGATTTGTTTTCGTTTAGGGGCATTAAGAAGCCCGATGTGCTGCAAAAATTGGTTCGGGCATTGGCTTTGCAACTCGGTAATGAGGTTTCATACAACGAACTTGCTAATTTGATCGGCATAGATAAAGAAACGGTCGAAAATTACATTAATTTGTTGGAGAAGTGTTTTGTAGTTTTTCGTTTGGAATCGTTTAACCGTAACATGCGCAACGAGATTAAAAAGGGGAAGAAAATATATTTTTACGACAATGGGGTCCGCAATGCCGTTATTTCCAATTTTGCTCCGCTTAAATTACGTAGCGATACAGGGGCATTGTGGGAAAACCTGATGGTGTGTGAACGGATAAAGCGAAATGCATATACGGGCCGCTATGCACAACTTTATTTTTGGCGGACGCATGAACAACAAGAGATTGATTTGATTGAAGAAGAGGATGGACTATTGTCCGCTTTTGAATTTAAGTACAATCCAAAATCCAATGCTAAACTGCCTAAGAGTTTTGCCGAAAATTATCCGAACAGCAATTATCGATTGGTTACACCCGAAGATTTTCGGGATTTTATAACATTAGACAACAGCGTGAAATGAAGATTGCCGTAGGTCTTTCGGGAGGAGTGGATTCGAGCGTGGCGGCCTTGCTGCTTAAGGAGCAGGGAGACCATGTAATCGGTTTGTTTATGCAAAACTGGCACAACACGGCGGGAACGTTGCATGGTGATTGCGAATGGGAAGAAGAGCGGGCGATTGCCGAAATGGTAGCCAAAAAGTTGGGGATTCCTTTTCATTTTGTTGATCTAAGTGATACCTACCGCCAAAGAGTTGTGGAGTATATGTTTGCAGAGTATGCACGGGGGAGGACCCCCAATCCGGACGTGCTTTGCAATCGAGAGGTAAAATTTGACGCTTTTCTACGCTACGCCCTTGATTTGGGAGTAGATGCTGTGGCAACGGGCCATTATGTCCGGTCGGAACAACGATCCGATGGTCGTTTTCGTTTGTTGGCGGGAGTCGACGTGAATAAAGATCAATCCTATTTTTTGTGTCAACTCTCTCAAGAGCAACTGTCCAAAGCGGTCTTTCCCATCGGGCATTTGTGTAAATCTGAGGTACGTCGTTTGGCGGCTAAAGCAGCGTTACCTTCGGCAGAAAAAAAAGATTCTCAGGGAATTTGTTTTGTGGGTAAGGTTGATTTACCCCTCTTTTTGCAGCAGCAACTGGCTGTCAAAGAGGGGCCTGTGGTAGAAATTTTTGCCGATTATTATCACCATCCCGTTAAGTGTTATCAAGTGTTTGAGGAGGTAGAAGCTCCGGCCGAACTGATAGAACGTGCGGCGCCTTTCAGGTATCGGCGGGAATCGGGCAAAAGAGTAGGTTCCCATCAGGGGGCGCATTTTTATACGATTGGCCAGCGTAAAGGCTTGGGTATTGGAGGTCATCTCCAACCCCTGTTTGTATTGGATACGGATGTGCAGGAAAATATTATTTACGTGGGCGAAGGGCAGGAACACCTCGGTTTGTACAGAAAAGCACTCTTTATCAAGGAGCAGGAGATACATTGGATTGCGCCGGATTTGGAGATGCGGGTAGGAGATCAGGGCGCTTATGACGTGCGCATCAGGTATCGACAACCACTACAGAGAGCCGTGCTGTTTCGGGTGCGACAAGGCTTGTTTATTGATTTTTACCAACCTCAGCGAGGAATTACACCCGGACAATTTGCCGTATGGTATAGGGGCGAAGAGCTCATGGGGTCCGGTGCCATTGCGTAATTAAACCTTTGTATAAAACGGGGTCTAATATAAGTTGATCATACCACAATTATTCATAAAATGAAACGTTTTATTACCATTATGACTTTAAGTCTGTTAGTGTCCGGTCTTTGTGCCCAGGACATTGTTTTGCCCAAACCCCGCACAACGGGAGGAAAACCCCTGATGCAGGCCCTTAACGAACGCGCAACCAATCGGAGTATGGCCGAGAAGCCCCTCTCTCCGGAGCATTTATCCAATTTATTATGGGCTGCTACCGGCATCAATCGACCTGATGGAAGGATGACGGCTCCGACCGCCTCCAACAATCAGGAAATTGATGTATATCTCTTTCTTGCCGACGGCGTCTACCTGTACGATCGAATAAAGCATACCCTGATCTTTAAACTGGCAGGCGATCATCGTTCCGAAGCAGCAAGGCAAGGAGCTCCAAGCGGAGTGTTGCTCGTGTATGTGGCTGATTTTAACCGTATGGGTCGCTACGATGATGCTTCCAAGGAGTTTTATTCGGCTACCGATACCGGCTTTATAGGACAGAACGTGTACCTGTACTGCGCTTCCGAAGGGTTGGCTACGGTTATAATTGGCCAGGTAAACCGTCCTGCAATTGTGAAACTTTTGGACTTGGAAAACGCTAAGGTAACCCTTGGACAACCGGTAGGGTATCCGGCTCAATAGTTAGCCCGTCGTAGGCCAGCATTATCCCTGACGGCAATTCTTTTTCTACATCGTCATGCAGACCCATTTGGTGCGATATGTGCGTCAAGTAGGTTTGTTGTGCTCCGATTTTTTTTGCCATATCAATGGCCTGCTGCAGGCTAAAATGTGAGGCGTGTGGTTTGGGCCGGACGGCATTGAGTACTAATACTGACAAATTTTTGAGTTTAGGCAACTCCGAATCTGCAAGGTTGCTGGCGTCTGTAATATAGGCGAGGTCGGCGATTCGGAAACCCAGAATCGGCAAGTGGGCATGCCATACCCGAATAGGTTTGATACATACAGGCCCAATATGGAAAGTATGCTCGTCAATGGTATGCAGAGAAAATTCGGGTGCCCCCGGATATTTGTGCTCTTCAAAAGCATAGCTGAACTCTTGCTTGACGGCGTGCTGTACCCGCTCTTCGGCATATATATCCATCGCCTTTTTGTTGATGTAATTAAAGGCGCGCACGTCGTCTAATCCGGCGGTGTGGTCTTTGTGTTCGTGGGTCAGCAGTATGGCGTCCACGTTGTTGATGTTGGCCCTGAGTAATTGCTGGCGAAAGTCCGGCCCGGCGTCGATCAACAGGCGCAATCCCATGTATTCTACGTATGCCGATGTGCGCAGCCGTTTATCTTTGAGATGGCTGGACCGGCATACATTACATTTACAACCTATTATAGGTATTCCCTGTGAAGTTCCGGTACCTAAGAATATAAGATTTGGGTTCATGCTACAAATTTAATACTTTTGTACAATGTTATATGGAACCCTCTATTTGATTCCCGCTCCCTTGGCCGAGGGGCCTTTATCCAACGCCCTTCCACAAGGCACATTGGCCATGATTCCCCGACTGCGCTACTATGTGGTGGAGGAGTTGCGGACGGGTAGACGTTATTTATCGGTTGCCGGATTAAAAGGTCAACTGGACGAAGTGTGTTTTTTTGTGTTAAACGAACATACGAACCCTCAGGAATATGATTTAATGTTGCAACCTTTGTTGGAGGGAAAAGATATGGGTTTGATGAGCGAGGCGGGTCTGCCCGCCGTAGCGGATCCCGGCGCTGCCTTAGTAGCGCTGGCTCATCAAAAAGGGATCAAAGTGGTACCTTTGGTTGGACCTTCTTCGCTGATGTTGGCCCTTATGGCATCGGGATTGAACGGCCAATCCTTTGCCTTTGCGGGCTACTTGCCGATTTTGCCCCAGGAACGTAAAGCAACGATAAGGCAATTAGAAAAAAGATCGACACAGGATAATCAGACGCAAATCTTAATCGAAACCCCTTATCGAAATATCCCCCTTTTTAAAACTGTTTTAGAAGTATGCGCCCCCCAAACGCTTCTTTGCGTGGCGGCAAAACTAACGGATCCGGATGCCTTTATTTTTACCCAAACCATCGACCAATGGCGACACGCCCCTCTTCCTCCGATTCATAAAGTACCTGCTGTTTTTGCTTTGGGAAGATCGCAAGATTAGATATTGATAATAAAAATTTGAGTATGTTGTTGATAGAACTTTTAGACATGCGTTTTTACGCCCACCACGGATGTTTTGCCGAAGAACGACAGATTGGCGCCCACTTTAGCGTGGATGTGCGTATAGAAGCATCCTCGTCTGCGTGCGTGCAATCGGACAGATTAGAAGATGCCGTGAATTATCAAGCTGTTTACGATACGGTGGCGCAGGAAATGGGCCAGTCGTCTCATTTATTGGAACATATAGCGGGGAGGATAATACGGCGAATTAAAGCCGACTTTTCGCAGGCGGGGGCAGTCCGGGTCTGCATCTCCAAACTGAATCCCTCCTTGGGCGGACAGATCGCGGCTTCTCGTATTGTGCTCTCTTTAGATTAATCTTGTATGTGGTACGACCAAAATAAAAGAGTGGCATTTGTCTGTTTGGGTTGTAAACTCAATTTTGCAGAGACCTCGACCTGGGCGCGGACCTTTACAGGACATGGTTATGTGCGGGTGTCTGAGCACGAAACTGCCGATTTATACGTGGTCAATACGTGCTCGGTAACGGAACAGGCCGATAAAAAATGCCGCCAAATTATCCGTCACCTGCACAAAATAGCCCCCAATGCTCGTATGGTCGTTACCGGTTGCTATGCGCAGCTTCAAGCTAAGGAGCTATATGACATGGAAGGAGTGGATATGGTGATCGGTTCCACGCAAAAAGCCGATTTGTTTCGACGGTCTGATGCCCTTATGGAACAGGGTGTCGGCGGCTGTTATCTTACGCCCGTCGACCAAACAACCTCCTTTTTTCCCGCTTACTCTTCGGGCGACCGTACCCGATCTTTTCTCAAAGTGCAGGATGGGTGCGACTA
>WRJW01000171.1 GCA_009778375.1 Bacteroidota bacterium | reverse complement strand
CGATCGAGACTATTTAGTGATCGACCCCCAATTAGGTCAGATTTCTTATAAATTAGCCAAGTGCTGCAACCCTGGTCCGGACGACGAGGTCTTTGGTTTTATTACTGCCAAAGAGGGGATAAAACTCCATCGAAAATCGTGTCCCAATGCCCAAAGACTCTACGACAAATATGAATATCGCATTATTTCTGTTCAATGGAAGACGACAAAAATATAGCCGCGCCGACTCAATCCCATGATCGGCAGATTTCCTGATTAATTTTACGCAGCCGCTCCTCGTCCATTTTTATCACTTTTCGGTCGTAGGTCATCAATCCGTTTACTTCGATCTCCACGTCGGTGGTTTGGGTATATACGGCAGCCGAAAAGCCGACTTTAATCCATTTTTTTAATTGTTCGGCATATTTGACATATTCGTCGGTCGCCTCTTCGCTGTTTTTAAATTGGACGTACCCCCAGTTTCGATCCTCTTGCCAAAGATGACCCTCCAGGGCAAGTCCGATTCCTCCGTATTCGCCCAAAACATTCGCTCTTTCGGCATCGTAGAGGTAAAGATCGGGTTGCGGATAATTGTGCAGGTCAAGGATGTCGCCGGTGCGGTAAAAGTTTCCACCGCTTGCGGGATTTACCAAACGCGATGGATCGTATGTTTTGGTCCACGCAGTTATATCTTCCGTTTTAAATTGCCCCCATGATTCGTTAAAGGGAACCCATACTACTACCGACGGGTTTGAATAGACCAAATCAATGATTTCTTTCCACTCTTTACGGTAATTGGCTTCCGATTCGGGAGTGCGTTTAAATTCGGTTCCGTCAAAATATTGCCGGCTTTGCCACTGAGGGGAACGGTCGCCGCTGGGCATATCTTGCCAGACAAGGATTCCCAAACGGTCGCAATGGGTGTACCATCGGGCAGGTTCTACTTTTACGTGCTTACGGATCATATTAAATCCCAAATCTTTGGTTTTCTTAATGTCGTACGCCAAGGCTTCGTCGGTGGGAGCGGTGTATAAGCCGTCGGGCCACCACCCCTGATCCAAGGGGCCAAACTGGAAATAATCCTTGTTATTGAGTTGCATACGTACAATTCCGTTGTCGCTGCGCATGACCGAAATTTTACGCATGGCACAATAACTCTTTACCCGATCAACCGTTTTACCTTGGCTGTACAGGGTTACTTCCATATCGTAGAGGAAAGGAGATTCGGGCGACCACAGTTTGGAGTTGGGTATGTTGAGGTCAAGGGTTTGCCCCATAGATGCTTTGGATACGGCAACCACTTTGGTTCCTTCTTTGATCGTTACTTCTACCCAATCGGCAGGCTGTGTGTTTATCGCGGAAACATCTACCGACAAAAGGTTATGATCGATATGCGGAACCGATTGGATATGCGTAATATGTTTTTCATTTACAGGTTCTAACCACACGGTTTGCCAGATTCCGGTTACCGATGTGTACAAAATGCCGCGCGGATTGTTGACCTGTTTTCCGCGGGGTTGAAACCCCGTATCGGTGCCGTCCCATACCTTAACTACCAACTTTTGTATTCCGGCGCTTAGAAATGGGGTAATATCTACGCAAAATGGCGTATATCCGCCGGTATGCACGCCTATTTTGACGTCGTTGATAAATACCTCTGCTTTCCAGTCAACCGCCCCAAAATGGAGCAATATGTTTTTCCCTTTCCAAGAGGGGGGAGTGGTGAAAGTGCGTTTATACCAGAGTTCGTGCTCTTCGCCTACTCTTTTTTGAACGCCGGAGAGGCTGGATTCAACGGCAAACGGAACCAAAATTTTGCCGTCGAATAATTTGGGCTCCCCGTGGCCGGCAGGCAGTATGGCATAATCCCATAATCCGTTTAGATTTTGCCACTCAGAACGCTCCATAAGTGGGCGGGGGTATTCGGGCCATACATTATGGGGGTTGACTTGGGCGGCCCACGGGGTTTTAATTCTGTCGCCCACAGGTTGCCATTGGGCAAAAGCCGTTGCAGAACAAACAAGTACAGTCAGGATAAGGAGGTGTCGTTTCATATATTAAGTATTGTGGATAAATGATTGTACAAAAATAATAAAATAAAAAAACAGTTTCTCCTATCTTTGTGCCCTATTTTAGCCATAGCCATTTTTGAACGATTTTATTCATATAAAAGGAGCCCGCACCCACAACCTCAAGAATATGGAGGTAAAAATCCCCCGTAACCGGTTGGTGGTGGTGACAGGTTTGTCGGGATCGGGGAAATCCTCTTTGGCTTTTGACACCCTTTTTGCCGAGGGGCAGCGCCGTTATGTAGAGAGCCTGTCGGCATACGCCCGACAATTTTTGGGGCGGATGACCAAGCCCGATGTAGACTTTATTACCGGCATACCCCCCGCTATTGCCATTGAACAAAAAGTCAATACCCGCAATCCCCGCTCGACGGTGGGCACTTCTACCGAGATTTACGATTACCTCCGTTTGCTCTATGCGCGGGTGGGCAAAACCTACGATCCACTTACCGGCATAGAGGTCAAACGGGAAAGGGTAGAGGATGTATGGGCGTATATCAAGGCCCAAAATGGCGGTGCTGAGTTTTACCTTTTAGCCCCGATTGGCTGGGAGGATCGTCTGCACCGAACCGAGCGTCTGTTGCGTTTGCAGGAGGAGGGTTTTAGTAGGCTGTTTGATGGTACTGAGGTACAGCGATTTACTGCTGTATTAGCCCAATCCGAACTTTTTGCCGACAAAACGTTATGGCTGTTGGTCGACCGCTTGGGATCGAGCGACGAAAAGGGACGAATGGCCGATTCGATACAAACGGCTTTTGCCGAAGGGGGCGGACGCTGTCTGCTTTGGAACGTTGCAGACGGTCAGCGCAAAACCTTTTCTTTGGGCTTTGAATACAACGGTATCCAATTTGAAGAGCCTTCGGAACATCTTTTTAGCTTTAACAATCCGTTAGGCGCCTGCCCCTGTTGCGGAGGGTATGGACGGGTAGTCGGTATTGACGAACAATTGGTTATCCCCAATCCGAACCTGTCGGTTTACGAAGATGCGGTGGCTTGTTGGAGGGGAGAAAACATGAACCGGTTTAAATCGCTTTTTATGGTGGCGGCGGCTGAAGTATCTTTTCCGGTTCATAAGCCCTATAAAGAGTTATCTCCGGCGCAACGCGATTTTTTGTGGAAAGGAAATGAGGAGTTTGGAGGAATAGATGCTTTCTTTAAGATGCTCGAAGCAGAGAAGCATAAAATTCAAAATCGTTTTTTGATCAGTCGCTATACCGGTAAGACCCTCTGTCCCCAATGTCGGGGAGCACGGTTGCGCAAAGAGGCGCTTTATGTGCAGGTGGCCGGACAAACCATTAACCGGTTGCTCGATATGCCGGCTGTGGAGTTATGTGCGTGGATAGACAGCTTGACGCTCAACCCTCACGAAAAGGCCTTGGCCGACCGTGTAGGTAAAGAGTTAAAAAACCGAATCCATCTCTTATTGGATGTGGGATTGGGTTATCTTACCCTTAACCGCAGTTCGTCGACCCTCAGCGGAGGAGAGAGTCAGCGCATTAATGTAGTCACCTCTTTAGGCAGCACCTTGACCGGATCGCTGTATATTTTAGACGAGCCCAGTATAGGGCTTCATTCCCGCGATACCGGTCGACTGATTGAGGTACTCAAGCGGTTGAGGGATGAGGGGAATACCGTATTGGTGGTAGAGCACGACGAAGAAATTATCCGCGCCGCCGACGAAATCATCGAAATCGGGCCGGGCGCCGGTATTTTGGGCGGGAAGATGGTTTTTCAGGGAGATCCTGCCCTTCCGGAATTTCCGCCGGAGGCCTGTACCCTCTCTTACCTCCACGGTTTAGCGTCCATTCCATTGCCGAGTCAGCGCCGCAAGGGGGTAGGCTATATTGAGGTAAAAGGGGCGGCATTGCATAATCTCAAAGGAATTGATATACGGTTCCCCCTCCAAACCCTTACCGCCGTAACGGGCGTGAGCGGATCGGGCAAATCCTCCTTGGTCAAAGGCATACTCCATCCTCTTTTGTCCAAACAATTGTCGGGCGGTGGGCCTGTTGAAAGTGCCTGCGGCAAACTGAGCGGAGACCTCCACCGGATACGCGGGGTGGAGTTGATTGATCAAAACCCTATTGGGCGATCGTCCCGTTCCAACCCGGTGACCTACATCAAGGCGTGGGACGAAATCCGCAAACTCTATTCCGAACAGCCCTACGCCAAGCAAAACGGCTACGGCCATTCTCATTTTTCGTTTAATATAGACGGAGGACGTTGTCCGGAATGTCAGGGAGAAGGAACGATAAATGTGGAGATGCAGTTTATGGCCGATGTGGTGCTGACTTGCGAGGCTTGTGGTGGAAAGCGTTTTCAGCCCGATATACTCGAAGTACGGTATCAGGGTAAAGATATTAGCCAAATTCTTGATCTAACTGTGGAAGAAGCAATTACATTTTTTGGGTTTCAGAAAGGTCAACAGGCCAAAAGAATTGCTGACCGATTGGGGCCTTTGCAGGCAGTAGGTCTTTCTTACGTCAAATTGGGTCAAAGCAGCAGTACCTTGAGCGGAGGGGAGAGCCAACGCGTAAAATTAGCCTCGTTTTTATCCAAAGAGGGGAGCACAGACCCGCTGCTCTTTATTTTTGACGAACCCACTACCGGATTGCATTTTCACGATATAAAAAAATTATTGGATTCCTTTAATGCCCTCATTTCCAAAGGTCATTCGGTGGTGGTTGTGGAGCACAATATGGAGGTAATCAAGAGTGTAGACTGGGTCGTTGACCTTGGACCCGATGCGGGCGAGCAGGGTGGAGAAGTTGTCTTTACCGGCACGCCCGATGCGTTGGCGCTCCGGAAAGAGCTGGCTACCGGCTTAGCCCTCTCCAAGGTGTCGGGATTCCGATAATTTATTATCTTTGCTACATAATGCCGTAAATATGCGTTCGATTTTTTGTTTTATCCTCTGTATGATTTTTCCGGTGGCACTGTTGGCACAGGATACGGATGCCTTTTATCTGCACGAGTTTAATATTGCCCCCCAACTCGGTACCGACATAGGCGGGGCCGTTCCCATTCCTTTTGGATCAGAAAATCGAAAAATAAACGCCTTACCCCGTTTGGCTCCCTCCATAGGCTTTGCCCTGAATTATACGTACCGATACCGATGGAATTTAGGCGCGGAACTTACCTATAAACGCATTGTTATGGACGCCGACGCCAGGGTGAGCAATCAAAAATTTAAAGGCAAAGAGGCCCTGCAGTACTTTACCGGAAGCGCCGAAATGCATATGGCCTTTACCCTTTTGGAGGTGCCGCTTTACGCCCGGTATATGTTTGGAAACAACCGGCAACACAGCCTTATGTTGGGAGGCTATTTTGCTTATAACCTGAGCGCTTCTTTTGAGAGTATAGCCAAAAAGGGCTTTAATGGTCCCGAGCCCGATGTGGTAGAGAGTCTTATTACCGATCCCATGGTGATGGATTTTTCTGCGGTGCTCAACACTTGGGACGCAGGCGTACTGTTGGGGTACGAAACGCGGGTATATAACCGGGTTCATTTTGGCTTGAGGTTTTTGATGGGTTTCAAAGATATTTTTATTCCCCGTTCCGATTTTTTTGATTACAAAATGTATCCCATGCGGGGGGCTGTGGTACTCAATTACGACCTCTTGCGTTTTGGGAAGCAGCGGAGCTATGCCAAAAAATAATCGTGCATGAACAGTGTTCGCAGCGTGTTGAAAATTATTTTTTTATTCATAACGACGCTCCAGAGTTATGCCCAGGATAATTTTTTATCGGAGCTGAAAATTACCGGTGAAAAAATTAATCACTATTGGATAGAGGTAAAAGATTATGAAGCGGCTTTTGAACAATACAGGATACTGGAAGCGTTGCTTGAAAAGGTTTCTTCAGAAGATTTTCCCGATAAAGCCGGATGTTATGCCGTTGCGGGCAACGCCTTCTATTTTTTTAAAGATTATCCCAAAGCCATTTATTATTTCAGTAAAGCCTTGAGTGAAAAGGAAAATAACCTTAATATGGGCTCTTTGCATCATGCCCGAAACGGCTTGGGGCTTTGTTTTCGGGACGGCTACCGTGACTATGATCGTTCCGATTCATGTTTTCTTGCCATTATTCAGCGAAACAGGGTGGGAGATTTCAAAGAAGATTTTTGCGAACCCTTTGACGGCATGGCACAAGGCAACATCGGCTACAATATGCTCCTGCGCGGAGATTATGACGGGGCCATAACCTGGCTCCAAAACAGTTTGAGCACAATGGTAAAATATGGGGATTTGGGATTTGCGGCAGGGGTTGCCAACGATTTGGCAGATTGTTACCTGCGAAAGGGAGATCTCTTCCGGACAAAACTTTATATTGATTTGGCAGGGGATTATTGTAAGAGCGCGTTGCCCCGTTACGGCAGGCTGATACGGATTTATGAAATATGGAGCCGCTATTATACCGCTGTGGGAAATGCTCCTCTGAGTTTGACGTACTTGGATTCTACGTTACAGGCAACTAAGCAACTCGAAGAAGAATTTAACGCCATGCTGCTGCTCCGAATGGAACAAAAGGAGTCGGCAAAACAGCATCAGGAACTTGCCCGTGAACAAGAGGTAAGAAGGCATATACAAATACGTTTGTTGATTATTTCTACCGCTTTTATACTGCTCGCCATCATGTCTGTTCTTTTGTACCTTTTATTCCGGAGCAACCGTGCCGCCTACCGCGCATTGGTGCGCAAATCCAGGGAGTGGGCCTTGGTTCCCCCGCGCCCGACGGAACCGGATGCGGAGGAGATTAGCCTTATGCAGGAAATCGAAAGAGTTATGTTGGAAGATAATTTGTACCGAGATACCGCCCTTTCGGTAGATGTATTGGCCCATCGATTAGGAACGGTACGTCATCATGTATCCATGGCCATTAATCATTGTCTGAATAAGAGTTTTAGCACTTTTATTAACGAATATCGCGTCAAAGAGGTAATCAGGCTAATGTCTCAAGACTTCGCCCATACCTATACCCTCGAATCTTTGGCCTTTGAAGCGGGATTTAACGATCCCAGAAACTTTTACCGCGTCTTTAAAAAAATAACCGGACTCTCTCCGGCCGCTTTTAGAAAAAATATTTTCTGACATTTTGCAAATTGTCGGAAGTTTTTCATTGGCTGTTTCTTTCTTTGGTGGTTTTTAATGAATAACCACTAATTGTATCAGTATATGACAAAACCTACATTGGGCATGGCCATGATTATGGCATTTTTTTCCGCTTTTGCTCCCCAGCTTGCCCGGGCACAGACCAGCAGCGGTACAAATATTTATATGAACGATAATACGCACTCTTTCTTAGCAGGATCGGGTTGGACGTTTAATTCAGGCGTCTACACCATATTGAATGGGGCAAATGTTACGGTTAGGGGCAGTAATCATACATTACTCTTTCCAACCTCCACTATCCTTGTCGTTGATGACAACGCAACGGCCACGATTACGATGGATGGAGCCGATATTACCGGACCGAATAATTTTACAAATGGCTGTCCGTTGCGTCTGGGTACCAATGCAAAATTGACGCTGAATTTAGCGGCAAACAGCACCAATACCCTAACAGCGGTCTATGAGCGGGGCGCCATTGAGGTTACCGGGTTCCGCAATGCGGAACTGATAATAAATGGCCCTGGAAAATTGATAGCTAAAGGTGCTAACCGCCAGACTTCTCAAGGTTTTTATTACGGTAGTGCAGGCATTGGCGGTGGTTGGGGAGACGATAACGGTAAGGTTACCATCAATGGAGGCGATATTGAAGCTACCGGAGGGTATCTTTGCGCCGGTATTGGCGGAGGGGGAAATGATATGTACAACCAGAATGGCAGCCCGGGGTCTATTATCATCACCGGCGGTACGGTAACGGCATACGGCGGATCAGGCGCCTGCGGTATTGGCGCCGGAAAGGCGGCCTCTTATCTGGGCAGAAATGGTACGATTACCATCTCAGGTGGTCAGGTTACCGCAACGGGAGGCACATCAGGCCACGGCATTGGAGGTCTTGCCTGTACTATCGAAATCAGTGGCGGCGTGGTAAAAGCTATTGGCGGAAGCTCGGGAAACGGCATCAGTACCTATTACACCATAGAAGGCCCCCACTTAGGCGCCAT
>WRJW01000170.1 GCA_009778375.1 Bacteroidota bacterium | reverse complement strand
CCCCTTTACGACTCCCTTACCCGCTATAATCCGGACGAAAAGGCGCGGGAATTTAATGTAATGTCTAAACACTCTTTGGAAAAGGTTGCGGCTCAGGCGGCGGATTCCTTTACTACCGTGAGCGAGGTAACGGCTAAGGAGTGTGCTTATTTTTTGGCTCGGGAAGTAGATTTGATTACCCCCAATGGATTTGAGAACAGTTTTACTCCTCCGCCTCAGGAGTTGCCTACTAAGAGAGGTGCCGGACGCAAGGCGCTGCTGAAACTATCCGCCGATTTGCTGGGCTACCCGGTAGACGAGCAGGCGTTTTTGGTAGGCATAAGCGGGAGGTATGAGTTTACCAACAAAGGAGTAGATGTTTTTATTGATGCATTGGGAAAACTCAACCGGCAGGAGCGAAAGGGCCGTCAGGTTTTAGCTTTTGTAATGTGTCCGGCAGGGATTACCGGACCAGACAGAACAGGGCAACCTCCCCGTTTTACTACGCATGAACTTTCCGAGAGAGAGAACGACCCCGTATTGACGCGTTTTGAAGAGCAGCAGTTACGTAATATTCAAGAAGACAGGGTAAAAGTTTTCTTTATTCCCTCTTACCTGAATGGAAGCGACGGCGTAATCAATATGCACTACTACGACTTGTTGGTCGGATTGGATTTGTCGGTCTTTCCTTCCTACTACGAACCTTGGGGATATACCCCTTTGGAAAGCCTTGCTTTTAGCGTACCCACCGTTACGACTTCATTGGCCGGTTTTGGCCTTTGGGTGGCAGCTCAATATACCAAGCCCCATCCGGGCATCGAAATAATTCAAAGGAACGACGTTAACAATGATGAAGTAGTGGACGCGATCCTCAGGCAAATAGAATCCTTGTCGCGGTTGTGGGGTCAAGAAGAGGAGGAAATTAGGGAAAACGCCAAGGACGTTTCTACGATTGCCCTTTGGGAGCATCAGATAAACTATTATCAACAAGCCTACACGTTAGCACTGGAAAAAATTATGGCTGACATTGGCAGTTTTCCGGCACAAAAAGACGAGAGCGAGCATTTAGTTCATAAGGAGGTGATGGTGAGTCGGCCTCAATGGTCCCGCATTATGATTCAAAAACAATTGTCCAAACGTTTGGCCGGATTGGATACCCTATCCAAAAACTTGTGGTGGTGCTGGAATCAGGAGGCTAAAGAGTTGTTTAAAAGCATTGATCCCTTGTTGTGGCAAAAAACGGAGGGCAACCCCATTCAATTGTTGGACAGAATACCCTTGAAGCGATATCAGGAGTTGGAAAAAGAGGAGGGATTTGTACAACGGTTAGATCAAGTGATGGAGCAGTTTGAGGCCTATATGAGCCGAAAATCTGATTTGCAAGGTCCTAAAATTGCATATTTTAGCATGGAATTTGGTTTGGATGCCTCCCTTAAAATTTATTCGGGCGGTCTGGGGATTTTGGCCGGAGACTACCTCAAAGAATCGAGCGATAAAGGGGTGCGGATTACCGGAGTAGGATTGTTGTACCGTTATGGATATTTTACCCAAAAACTTTCGGCGCAAGGAAATCAGGCGGCGGAATACGAAGCTCAGGATTTTTTAAAGATTCCGGTCACCCCTGTGCGGGATCATCAAGATAAATGGTTGACGATTAGCCTTGCTTTTCCCGGGCGTACCGTCTTTGCCCGCCTTTGGCGGGTAGATGTGGGGCGTACAGAGTTGATTCTTTTGGATACCGATTTTGAAGACAACTTGCAGGAAGACCGTGAAATAACCTACCACCTGTATGGGGGAAACGGGGAGACCCGACTCAAGCAGGAGTTGCTGCTGGGAATAGGAGGGATTAGGGCGCTCCGTCTTTTGGGTATAGATTTTGACGTATATCATTGTAACGAAGGACATGCCGCTTTTATTGGATTAGAGCGCATTAGAGAATTTGTTATGGAATATGGGCTTCGTTTTGACGAAGCCATGGAGGTAGTGCGTGCATCTTCCCTTTTTACTACGCATACTCCGGTGCCTGCCGGACACGATGCCTTTTCTGAGGACATGTTGCGGACTTATATCGCCCATTATCCCGACCGAATGAAAACTACTTGGGAGACCTTGATGGGTTTAGGAAAAATAAATGCCTATAATTCGGATGAGAAATTTTCCATGAGTTTTTTGGCCGCCAACCTCTCCCTGGAGGTCAACGGAGTGAGCTGGCTGCACGGAAAAGTGAGCCAAAAAATCCTTGCTCCCCTTTGGCCCGGCTATTTGCCCGAAGAGTTGCACGTAAGTTATGTAACCAACGGCGTACACAATCCCACCTGGACGGCGGATTCTTGGAAAAAGGTATACGATCCATCCTGTTTCCAAGACATTTATAAGGTCGAAGATCACGTAGTTTGGGGAGTTCGTAACGAGTTAAGAGCTAAACTAATAACTACTATTAAGGAGCGTATGTCCGGTTCCGGCGCCCCAGCCCATTATGCTCCTCACGACATAGTAGCCATTCGCGAAACCCTCCGGGACGACATACTGACCATTGGTTTTGCACGCAGGTTTGCTACCTACAAACGCGCTCATTTGCTTTTTAAAAACTTGGACCGTTTGGACGAGATTATTAATAATCCCCGTCAACCCGTACAAATTATTTTTGCCGGCAAAGCCCATCCTGCAGATAAAGCGGGGCAGGATTTAATCAAACGCATTGTAGAGGTATCGCGCATGCCACAATTTCTGGGGAAGATTTTGTTTTTAGAAAATTACGACATGAACTTGGCCAAACTTATGGTACAGGGGGTAGATATTTGGATGAATACCCCTACCCGTCCTTTGGAGGCATCCGGTACCAGCGGAGAAAAGGCGGTCATGAATGGAGTCATGCACTTTAGCGTATTAGACGGTTGGTGGGTAGAAGGTTATCAGCCCGACGCGGGATGGGCGCTTCCTATGGAGCGCACTTATGAAAATCAGGAGTATCAGGATGAGATGGATGCAGAAACCATTTATAATATGCTCGAAGACGAGATTGCTCCTCTCTTTTATTCCCTCAATCCCCAGGGCATACCGTTAGATTGGATTCAAATCATCAAAAATACCATTGCCAAAGTAGCGGTTCATTTTACCACCCGCCGTATGCTCTCTGACTATGAAGAGCGTTTTTATACCCCATTATATAACAGGTATCACGAAATGGTTGCCGACGATTACGCCCTGGCGCGGGAAATGGCGCACTGGAAAAAGAATATGCGTCGCGAATGGAACAATATCGAAATGATTGCCTTTAACCGTCCCGACATGGTCAATGAGGAGTTATTGCTGGGAAAAAGGTACGAAGCCGAAGCTGTATTTCATATAGGCGATTTGCGGCCCGATGATATGGGCGTGGAGATGGTATTGGCCGAAGAGGAAAAAGACGGAAACTTTAAAATAGCGGCCAAGGTCGAATTTAAACTGCACGACTACGATCAGGGCAAGGCTACCTATCGCTGTGTATTGATTCCAGACAGCGCAGGAATTTTTTACGCAGCCGGACGAATGTATGCCAAAAATAAGAAATTAGCGCACAGACAAGATTTTGCTTTAGTCAAATGGTTATAGCAGCTACCGGTTTTTTTGACGGGGTGCATATAGGGCACCGCGCGGTACTCTCCGAATTGTGCAGGTTGGCAAAGGAGCAGGGAGGCCGGGCGGTAGTTATAACTTTTTGGCCCCACCCCAGAACCGTTTTGCAAAGCGATGCCGACAAGTTTCGTTTGTTAAACAGTTTGGAAGAGAAAAGAGCGTGGATGCTCGATTTTGGGATCAGCCAGGTACATGTACGCTCCTTTACCCGGGAACTTTCGCAGATGAGCGCCCATACTTTCCTGGCCGATTGCCTCAAAGAGCAATACGGAATCGATCATTTGGTGGTGGGATATAACCACCGGATAGGGCACGACGCAGATCAAAGTTTTGCCCATTTGGAAGCCGCGGCTCAAAAAACGGGCTTGGGGTTGACCCGTGTGGGCGAAATAATATGTGATGACAAAGTGGTGAGTTCTACAAAAATACGCGAATCGATTCAAGGGGGCGAGATGGAACAGGCCAATAGGTGGTTAGGCTATCCCTACCCGCTTAACGGAGTAGTGGTAGAAGGGGAGCGGTTGGGACGTACCATAGGCTTTCCTACGGCAAATATGTGTCTGTATGAACCGCTGAAACAACTTCCTGCCGACGGTGTTTATGCGGTGGAAGTTGATCAGATGGGCAGACGTTACCAAGGGATGATGAATATAGGCTTCCGGCCCACCGTCAAACATTCCCATGGCCGTACCATAGAAACACATATATTTGATTTTGACGAGGATATATATGGATTACCCTTGACGGTATATCCTTTACACCGATTGAGGGGAGAGCAGGGTTTTAGTTCGATGGAAGCCCTCAGACAGCAACTTACAGAAGATAAAGACAAAATTAAACAAATATGGACGACTCAATTATAGCGATTATTGCTGCCGTTGCCATTGGATTATTTCAATTGGTAAACAGCGTAAACAAAAAGAAAAGGACCCAGGAGCAGCGTATGCACTCCCGACCACAACGCGATGAATTCTTCTTTGACCTCCCGGAAAAAGAGGAACCGGCTTTCTCGACGCCGTTTTTCGAGGCGTCATGCCCTCCGGAATCGCCCTCCCTGCCGACCACTGCCCCTGTTAAAAAGAGGGAAGCCGAGGAGGTCATGGAAGTAGAAGATGCTGAAGAAGAAGCCTCTTTGCTCCAAGATTTCACCCCTCTGAATGCGATTTTGTTCTCCGAGGTGATGCATCCAAAGTGGAAAGTTTGATTTGTAAATTAAAAGTATTATCTTTGCACAAAAGAGTTCCGCTCCAACGGAATTCTTTTTTCCTTTAAAAATAATGACCATGTCAAAAATACATTATGTAACGGCCGAAGGGTTGGAAAAGCTCAAAGCCGAATTGAATCAGTTGATTGCAGAAAGACCTGTAATCTCCCGCCAGATCGCCGAAGCGCGGGATAAGGGAGATCTTTCGGAAAACGCCGAATACGACGCCGCCAAGGAGGCTCAAGGTATTTTGGAGATGAAGATTGCTAAGATGGAGGATATGATGGCCACTGCGCGTGTCATGGACGAGTCCAAAATCAATACTACGTATGTGCAAATGCTTAATAAGGTAATGATTAAAAACCTGAGCAATCAAGTTGTGATGGAGTATACCTTGGTGGGCGAGAGCGAGGCCAACCTCAAAGAGGGTAAATTGGCGGCAGCCACCCCGATCGGGAAAGCCCTGATTGGCAAACAAAAGGGAGAGGTGGTGGAAGTCAAGGTTCCTTCCGGTTTATTAAAGTTTGAAATCCTCAATATATCAAAATAGTATGTCTACCCTTTTTAGTAAAATCGCGGCCGGAGAGATTCCTTCCTACAAAATTGCCGAAGACAATCGCTTTTATGCTTTTTTGGATATAAATCCTCTTAGACCCGGGCATACCTTGGTGATTCCAAAACGCGAAGTCGATTATATCTTTGACCTGCCTCAGGAAGAAGCAGGCGCCCTCTTTATTTTTGCCCAACGGGTAGCCAAAGCGATAAAGCAGGTTATTCCCTGCAAACGGATCGGTGTGGCGGTGATCGGCTTAGAGGTACCCCATGCCCATATCCATTTAATTCCTTTGAACCGCGAACGTGATATTGACTTTTCTCAACCGAGATGCGAGTTGGCGACCGAGGAATTGCGCAAACTCTCTTTAGAAATATCCAAAGCGTTCATTCTGTAAGCGTATGAGAAAAATTATCCTTGCATTTGCCTTGACTGCGCTGTTCTTAGCCGGCGCGTGTAATGGGGCCTCCTCGGTTAAAGTTGAGGGGCATTATATTCCGGACGCAAAGTTGGAGATTAAACGATTAAATCTTTCGCATTTGGTGACGGTCGATTCGGTGCATACCGATCGCAGGGGAAACTTTGCTTTTCGTCTTCCTGCCAAAAAAGGCCTTCCCGAATTCTATTACCTGATGTGTAACGATAAATCCGTAACTTCGTTGTTGTTACTGGCCGGCGATCGGGTAAACCTCTCTATTGAGGAGGCTACCGGAATGGTTCAGGTCAAAGGCTCGCCCGAAACGGAATCTCTTCACGAGGCAGAAGTGGCCATGAAAACATCTCAACATCAATACGATTCGTTAATGCAGCAGTTTCTGCTTCTAAATCCCGAATCAAAGGAAGCGGTTGCTCTGAATTATGACTTAGGAACGGTATACGTCAAGCAAAAACAGGGAGCCATCCGGTTTTTGTTTACCCATCCCACCTCCATGGCTTCTGTACAGGTCCTGTTTCAACGCTTTTCCGACGATCTTCCGCTCTTTGCCGATTTTAAGGACGGCCTTTATTTTAAGCATATATATGATTCGTTGCAACCCCTTTATCCCAGATCGCCATACGTTATTGCGTTGCGGGATCAGGCAGAACTCAGGCGGCAGCAAATGGAGTTGAATGAACACTTGATGAATGCTACGGAATCGGGATTTCCCGACATTGCGCTTCCCAATATTCAGGCCGAGCCGGTGGCGCTTTCTCTGTTAAAAGGAAAGGTGATTTTGCTCTCTTTTTGGCTCTCTCAGGATCCCAGACAACGGATTATTAATCAGGATTTGTTGGATTTATACAAAAAATATGCACCTGCATTGGAAATTTATCAGGTGGCCCTCGATACCGACAAAACTGCTTGGGCGCGCACGGTAACGGAGCAGCAACTCCCTTGGATCAGCGTTTGCGATGGATACGGATCAGGTTCATCTGCGGTAGTTACCTATGCCGTAACCAAATTACCGACGAATTTTCTCATTGATCAAAACGGAGACATTGTCGGGCGAGATTTATCGGAGGCAGAATTACACGCTGCCCTAAAATCTTTGAGGTAATAAGGTTCGAAGTAGGCGAGGTCTGCAAAATTTTGGGATAAGAAGGTACGGTAGGCAACAAAGCGCATGCCCGATGCAGATGGATGGAGTGGTTTGAAGTGGGCATTGGGGTGGTCAAGGAGCGGAGCGCACTTTTGGACGCCGTCACCGGTAAAAATAACGGGTCCCCGATTCAAAATGTTGTCAAAACTGTGTGGATGCACCATCATGGCTTCCGGAGGCGATAAGGGAGTTCCGTCCATTTGGTAACAGGCAGTATAGACTTCCATGCGTCGAGCGTCCATCATAGGCACAATCAGCGTGTTAGGAGGAAATATTTGTAGATGTTGCGGATGTTGGTCAAGTATATCTATACAGTTTTGGACCAGAATATCCAAAGAGTTGACCGCAATCAGAGGTTTTCCTCCCCCAAAACAAACTCCTTTGGCCGTAGACAGGCCTACCCTGAGTCCGGTGTAGGAACCGGGCCCTGCGCTGACTGCTACGGCATCGCATTGGGCAAGCGTAGCCATTTGTTCCCTGAGCAACATTTGAATGAGAGGGGCCAATTGACTTGCCTGAGATTTGGGCTCGGTTACCTTTTTGAGGGCTAAGAGACGATCATCCTGAGCCAAAGCCACAGAACTGAGGGCGGAACTTGTCTCGATGAGTAAGAGTAAGGACAAGATACACTATGGTTTATGTTCGTCCGGGATGAGTACTTTGGAGTCCTGTTTTAACAATTTGGAGATGGCAGAATAGGGTCCGGTTACAATCAGATCATCCTCTTCCAGACCCTCGTTGATTTGAATATGGCTGTGGTCTTGAATGCCTGATTGAATGCGCACTACCTTTGCAGTATTTCCTTTTATTCCGCTATGTACCACAAAAACCTGTTCAAAAATCTCTCCGGGACGTGAAAAGGCTTTGAGGCTGTCGGAGACCAACTCGGAGCGTGTGGTAATGCACTGGATAGGGATCGCGAGGGCATCGTTTACCGTAGCGGTTTGAATGGCTACCGAAGCAGACATACCGGGTCTGAAAGGATTATCTTTTTTGCCCATTGCCAACTCTTCGTAAGACGAGGGTAATATCAAGATTTTGACCTCAAAATTAGTTACCTGATCCAAAGATGATAGGGTGCTTTTGGCAGAATTGGCAATTTGAGTTACCACACCTTTAAAAATCATGTTTGGATAAGCATCTACTTCTATGGATGTGGTATCATTTTGCCG
>WRJW01000169.1 GCA_009778375.1 Bacteroidota bacterium | reverse complement strand
AGAAGGTAACGTGTATCAAATTTATGATCGTTTCTTGGGTTTTTGGATCGCCAAGACCTATGGGACAGGCTATTCTTTATAATGATGTCAGTGGCGTTACGGTGGTAGCTATCCGATTTTCTCCGCCACTACCGCCAAAATAGCGGCTTCGCGTTGGTCGGCTTGCTGTGCCATGGCTTTGGCTTCTTGACGGATCTGGCGGGCAAACTCCGGGTCTTTGATTCCGGCTGCGTTGATGTGTACGTTTAATCCGGCGCCCAAAATGGCGCTGCGCACACAAAGAGCGCCCACGCCTGCATCCGATACGGAGTTGGGATTTCCCTCCTTGGCCATCAGTTCCAACAAATCAAAAGCACGACTGGCTACCTGCATGGTGCGCAAAGGTACTTGAGCGGCGTATTGGGTGGCGGTTTGAATGGCGGCGGTGCGGGCGGTTTTTTCGGCCTCGGTCTCTTTGGGCAGGCCAAAGCCCTCCATAATTTTATTAAAGGCGCGGGTATCTTCGTCTACCAAAAAAAGCAACTCTTTCATCAACGCCTGTCCCTCTTCGGCAGCCCCGGAAAAGTACTCCCAACGGGCGTCCCAGCCTGGTTTGTGCGCAGAGAGGTTGGCGACCATAGTGCCTAACGCCGCCCCCAGCGCGCCCATATAGGCCGATATGGAGCCGCCGCCCGGAGCGGGGGATTCGCTGGCAGTTTCGGAGGCAAAAGCAGCACAAGGCATATCAATAAGTTGTTTGGCGCTCCCCTTATCCATCAGGTATTCGATCACCTTTTCGTTGGGGTCAAAGGGCTTGAGGTCGTCTAACCCCATTGATTTTACGGCGATTTTGATGATCTCTTCTTCCGATATGCCGCAAGACCTTTGCTGTTTTTGAAGAAAATATTTGCCGGCTTCGATCAATACTTTTTTGGGGACAAGTCCCACGATTTCGGATCCGGTTACACGGATGCCTCGAGCGGCGGCTTTTGCGGCCACTTCGTCAAAGGCAATATGTACCGGCGTTTGCGAAATATCGGTAACGTTCATAGATACCTGCGCGATGCCGTACTCTTCTATAAACCAGCCTATGGCTTTGCAGGCTTTCAACGTTCCGGGCATCCAGATTTCATTTCCGTCTGCATCAAGCGCTACTTTGCCCGTAATCGGGTCGCCCTCTCTTTTTTTACGCCCTTTTTCGCGGACGTCAAAGGCAATGGCGTTGGCTCTGCGTACAGAGGTGGTATTGAGGTTATAGTTGATGGCCACCAAAAAGTCTCGAGCCCCCACGGCGGTAGCGCCGGTACGGGCGACCTGTTCGCTAAAATGATCGGGGCCAAAATCGGGTCTCCATGCGGGGGCGCTTATTTTTTTGGCCAAACCTTCGTACTCTCCTGCGCGGCAGTTGGCCAAATTTTTTCTTTCGGGCGTAGAGGCTGCCGATTCGTAACAGTAAACAGGGATGCCCAGTTCGGCGCCCACCCTCGCTGCGAGTTTGCGGGCATATTCGGCCGTTTGGGGCATATCGATGTTGGCAATAGGGATCAGGGGACATACGTCTGTGGCCCCCATGCGGGGATGTTCTCCGTGGTGCTGCCTCATGTCGATAAGGGTTCCGGCCTTTTTAATGGCTAAAAAAGCGGCTTCGCAAACGGGATCGGGTTCGCCCACAAAAGTAACCACCGTTCGGTTGGTGGCGGCTCCCGGATCGACATTCAATAGTTTTACCCCCTTTACTTTTTCGATCTCGTCGGTAATCTGTTTGATAATCTCCATGTTGCGTCCTTCGCTAAAATTGGGGACACATTCGATAATGGGCGTAGTCATGATATAATTTTTCCTTTAAGTATGATGGTATCTATGATTTGGGCGTTAAAAGCGTAGGGGATAAAATCCAAAGAGGGAATGGCTTGAGTAATAAAAAGATTGGCGATTTTTCCTTTGGCGATGCTTCCGTGGCTGCGGCTCAACCCCATGGCATACGCTCCGTTGAGGGTGGCGGCGTTGATGGCTTGTTTGGTGTTGAGTTTCATTTTGATACACGCCAGCGACAGTATAAATTTCATGTCGCCGCTTGGGCAGGAGCCCGGGTTGTAGTTAGAGGCCAAGGCTACGGGCAATCCGTAGTCTATCATCTTTTTGACCGGAGCGTAGTGCATATTCAAAAAGAAAGAGGCGCCCGGTAACGCCACTGGCATGGTCTCGGTATTTTTCAACACTTTAAACTCTTTGGTATCTGTGGATTCTAAATGGTCTACCGAAATGGCGTTATGCTTTACCCCCACCTGCACCCCACCCGAAAAGGAGAGTTGGTTGGCGTGCACTTTGGGACGCAATCCATATTTAATGCCCGCGTTGAGGATGCGGTCGGTGTCGTCCACGCTAAAAAAGCCCTCTTCGCAAAAGACGTCAATATAATCGGCTAAGCCTTGATCGGCAACCTCCGGAATATAAGTATGTATCAACGCCTGTACGTAGGCCTCCTTACGGTCTGAATATGTTTTGGGCACGGCGTGGGCCCCCAGAAAGGTGGTTTTGACCTCCAAAGGGGTTTCCCGGCCGATTCTTTTGGCCACCCGCAGCATATTGAGTTCGCTTTTTAAATCGGGGCCGTAGCCGCTTTTTATTTCTACCGCTCCCGTACCTGAGGCGATGATCTCTTTGGCCCTGCAAACGGATTGTTCAAAAAGTTCCTCTTCGGAGGTTTGTGCTAATTTTTCCATCGAATGGAGTATGCCTCCACCCCGCCGGGCGATCTCCTGATAACTCAGTCCGTTTAGTTTGTCTATAAATTCCTGCTCCCGACTGCCGGCGTAGACCAAATGGGTGTGGCTGTCGCAGAACGAGGGGAGTACAAAGCGGCCGGAGGCGTCTATTACGGCGCCATATTCGCCCTTGGGCATATTGTTCATAGATCCAAAATCGGAAATGACGCCCTCCTCTATGAGCAACCAACTGTTTTCTAAAGTATTCAAATGGTTCATGTCGGCTCCGCAGACCTTATTGCGGGGCTGTTCTTCTACCTGAACCAAGGATTTAATATTTTTAATCAGCATCTTGCAAAAAGGTTACCGCTGCCTGCATCAGGGGATACATCACTACGTCCTCGGCTACAAAGGGAACGGTTTGACGAAAACGGGCTACCCGATCTTCGAGGATATCCGAAGAACGCAGGGGTCGGCGGAATTCAAGAGCCTGAGCCGCGTTTAACCATTCTATGGCCAAAATCTTTGCAACATTTTGGACAATCCGGCAACATTTGGTAGCGGCATTGGCGCCCATACTTACGTGGTCTTCCTGTCCTTGAGAGGAATCAATGGTATCAACCGAGGCCGGCATACATAACTGCTTGTTTTGACTCACAATAGAGGCGGCGGTGTATTGGGGAATCATAAATCCGCTGTGGAGTCCGGGGTGGGCAACTAAAAAGGAGGGGAGGCCCCGCTTGCCCGAAATCAACTGATACGTTCTGCGCTCCGATATGCTGCCTAATTCGGCCAATCCGATGGAGAGAAAATCAAGAGCTAAAGCCAAGGGCTGACCGTGAAAATTGCCGGCCGATACCACCAAATCCTCGTTTGGCAAAACGGTGGGATTGTCGGTGGCGCTGTTCATCTCGGTTTCAAATACTTGCGTTACATACGCAATACAATCCTTAGAAGCCCCGTGTACCTGCGGAATACATCGGAAAGAGTAAGGATCCTGTACGTGTTCCTTTTTTTGGTTGATGAGTTGACTGCCTGCCAAGTACTCCCGCAGCGCCTGGGCGGTTTGGGACTGTCCCCGATGAGGTCGAACTTGGTGAACGCCTTGCATAAACGGCTCTTTGCGCCCATCATACGCATCTAAAGAGAGGGCGGCAATCCAATCGGCCTGTTGGCTCAGGCGCTGCGCCTGCAACAGGTTCCATATTCCATAGGCCCCCATAAATTGGGTGCCGTTGAGCAGAGCTAATCCCTCTTTAGATTGGAGCTTAATGGGTTCCCATCCCTTAAGGGCCAACAGCGCTGCTCCCGACATACGTTGTCCATCTACAGATGCCTCGCCCATACCAATCAACGGCAGGCACAAATGGGCTAAAGGGGCCAAATCGCCCGAAGCTCCCAGAGAGCCCTGTTCATAGACAATGGGGTAAATATCCTGATTATAAAAGTCGATCAAACGCGCTACCGTGGCCAACTGTACGCCTGAATAGCCGTAAGAGAGGGACTGAATTTTTAAAAAGAGCATCAGTTTGACGATGGCAAAAGGAACTTCCTGACCCATACCGCAGGCGTGGGACATCATCAGGTTTTTTTGTAATTGAGATAATTCGGAAGCCTCTACCGACACATTGCAGAGGGAGCCAAAACCCGTTGTTACTCCGTAGATGGGTTCTTGCCGGTTCTGCATTTTACGATCAAGGTACGCTCTGCAATGTTGGATCCGTGCTGTAGCCTCCTGGGAGAGCGCCAGCCGGTGTCCGCCTTCTAAAATTTGCTTAATATCTTGAAGTTTAAGCGAAAGGGAAGATATATAATGAATAGGATGCATGGTTTATGGTTGTGTTTCTAAATATTAGGCAAGAATCAGGTTGGCGTCAATATTCAGGTTTTGGTGCATCTTTTTGGCTATGGCGAATGTAGGTTGTGACTTGCCGGTTAAATAATCAGAGATACGTGGAGCGCTTACGCCTAATAATCCTGCCAAGGATTTTTGCGTAAGTTGCATCTCATACATCCGCAGTTTTAATACTTCTGAAAGTGAAGGTTGCCCTACGGGGAAAGACTCCATTTCGTACTCTTCTGCCAAATCGGCAAGCAAATCCAATTCTACAAAATTTGGATCGTTAGATGGCGTATCTTCTGTTACTATATCCATCAATGCCTCTACCCGTTTAAGTACGATTTGGTACTGCTTTTCGTCTCTAATCTTTGCCATGAATATTTGATTTAAATCGTGGAACAATCTATTTTGTTATATTCTTCGTGTGTGCCAATAAACCGGATGTAGATGAGCTGTTGCACAAAAAGAATTTTACCCACTAAACGATAATTATTACCCTTTATATTAAATATATAGCGTTGATTTCCTACATAATCTACGCTGTTGAAAACGTTTTTTATATCCTGAAAATTCCTCCACTCCGCTGTTTTTGCTGCTTTGTACCAACTTTCAAGAGCAGTTTTTGCGTTGGGGTGTTGGTTGCCGTATGTTACAATAGTGCGATGTGCAATAATTCTCATTTAGCGGTTGTCTTCTAAATAGACTGCAAAGATATTATTTTTTATTCCACTTTTCAAAATAAACGTACAAAAATCAGATGTTTTTTTTAACAGTGTCGGTTATTGTAGCGGCGTTACCACCTCGATCAGTTCCGGTAAATCCATACCGATCTTTTGGAGAAATTCGATCTTGGGAACGCCGTTGCTGTTCCAACCCCGACGTTTGTATACGGCGTCCAACAATTTTTCGTACTGATCTTCGCGGTATTGTCTGAGTGCGGCGCGTTTTTGGTCAAGCGTCATGGCGGCAGGGTTGAGGCTTAATTTTTCTACCAATTGTTTGTCGTAACGCTCCTCGCGGCTCAGGTACTCTTGTGCCGTTACGGGACCAGCGGCGCGGTAGGGCTGGGCGTCGTGCTTGCGGGTACCGTAGCCTAAACGGATATTAAATACTTTTTGGAAGTTATAAATCCGCTCCGACATCCGAATCATCTCTTCCTTATCAAATGCGCGTCCGGTAACGGCTTTAAAGATGGCCACATAATTGTCTACATGTTCGGGGACTTTGTTGGGTTCGGATTGTTGGGCGTTGTCGGCGGGCTCCACGTCGTTCCAGCAGAGTTTGCAAAAGCCGGCCAAACCAAACCAGGTACGGAACATGGGGAAGTAGTGTAGGGCTTCGGCCTTATCTTCAAAGGTGGGAATCATGTTGTTGACCATATCCATAAAAATCAGCCACGCTTCGTCATGCTGAGGGCCTTTGTTGGTCATGGCGTATCCCCCCTGTTGGGCTAAGGACTCTTTGGATACGTACATAGAATATTCTAATCCTTTGTTTTCCATGCCAATATCGTTCAAGAAGGCGGCATCGCCCCATCCCTGCGCTGCAAAGTGTTGTTTCAGTCGGCGGACTCCCTGTCCGGCCAATACCCCAAACCCCTCGCCGCGCGCCATTTGGTGCATCGCCTCTAAAGAAGCGTCGGCATTTCCCCAACTAAAGTCGAGGCCTCCGGTGCGTTCTGCATTGAGGATGCCGTTTTCCCAGCACTCCATCAAAAAGGCGGCAATATTGCCCCAGGTAATGGTGCAGATTCCGTAGGTATCGCAGTAAAAGTTTTGTTCAATAATGTCCAAGGGGTTAAATACCGCCATATTGGAACCTAAGGATACGGCGTTTTCGTACTCGGGGCCGTCTACCATCACTTTGCTGCCTTTATAGGGGCCGGTTCGCAACTCAAAATCGTCTACTCCTTTGGCGCAAGACATATTACAACCGATCCAGCAACCATCGGGGACTCCTTGGGTAAAGTGTTTTTTCCACTCCTCCAGGTCGATTTTAGGACAATCTTTGTGGTCGCCGTATTTAAAGTTCATGACGGGCAAAATGTCGTACTTCTCCAACACCCCCATCAGGTGGGCTGTCCCCACTTTTCTCATTTGGCATTGCATGTCGTCTAAATCCCTCATCTCTGCATTAAAGCGTTTTCCGCGCTCCTGAATGGCGGGTAAATCGACAGGATGGTTGAGGTCTCCCGTCACTTTGGGAATTTTGGCCACTATGGCGCGGATATTTTTTTGGCGCATCAAGGTGCCGATTCCTCCGCGTCCAGCCTGTTTGAGGCGTATTTTCTGACGTTTTACGTCGTAAAAAGTAAAGTTTAACATCCCGATTAAAGAGTGTTCGGCCGCTTTTCCGGACGATACTACCGACACATTGAGTTTGTCTTTTTCGTCGTTGGCAAACATTTCGTGGAGCTCTTCGCCCAAGAGGTGGGAATCGTAACTGAGTCCCCGGGGGCAGGCAAAAATCTCGACTACATGGTCTACTCCGTTAATGTAAATAATTACATCCTCTTTGGAGATGCCTTGAATTTCGAGGGCGTCAAAACCTGCAAATTTAAGGTGGGGGCCAAAATGTCCGCCCACGTTGCTGTCTATAATGCGGTCTGTCTGAGGAGAAATAGAGGTGACAATACATTTTCCGGAGCCGGAATACTGGGTGATTCCGCAGCAGGGGCCGCCCGAAATTACGATTTCGTTTTCGGGGTCGTGCCATTTGGTGGCGGCGGTAACGGCGTCCCAAAGGAGGCGCAGGTCGTAGCCTTTGCCGCCGATAAAGAGCTCTTTTACTTGGGGCGCTACCGGTTTGACTTTAAAAGCAGGTGCTGCGGAGCAGAGGGTTCCGTCTCCTCCTCCTACGTTAATGTAGAGGGTTTGGTCGGTGTACCCTTTGTCCAAAGCTTTCCACGCATAAGGAAAAGAGGCGACGATGCGGCGCTGGGCTTTCATTTGTGCAGTATTCATAAAGATATAGTATAGAATTTTAGAAAAATGATTATTTTTACGGATATTTTTAAAGGTGCAAAAATAGTCAAAATGTCGATAACGCCAAATCTTGAGCAGCGCTTAGCGGGGGCCTGTATAGGGATTGCCGGAGCCGGAGGTTTGGGGTCCAATTGTGCGGCTGCTTTAGTGCGTGCAGGGGTGGGTAAATTGGTGGTTGCCGACTTTGATGTGGTATCGGAATCGAATCTAAACCGTCAGTTTTATTTTGCCGATCAGGTTGGGATGAAAAAAGTGGAGGCGCTATACGACAACCTTAAAAGGATTAGGCCTCATATAGCCCTCTCGATACATCCCCTGCGGGTAACTCCGCTAAATATGGGCCTGCTCTTTGCCGGTTGCGAGGTGGTGGTGGAGGCATTTGATGACGCCGAAGAAAAGGCGTGGTTTATAGAAGAGATGCATGGTCAAATGCCCGATATTCCTTTAGTAGCGGCTTCGGGCATGGCAGGTTATGGCCGCTTGGAGGCATTGAGGGTGGTGCGGCAGGGGAATTTGACGGTGTGCGGAGACGGAGCTACGGCGGTGTCGGA
>WRJW01000168.1 GCA_009778375.1 Bacteroidota bacterium | reverse complement strand
AAATATTGTGCTGTTATAGACAGTGGGAAGGAAATTGATACTTGGGGAAGAGAATTTGGTATCAAACACTATTTGGTTTTTGAAATGATATTCAATTCACTATAACGAAAAAAATGAAACAAGTCAGCCTCTAACAGGCGGTTTATCTTCGTTGAGCGTGCAAGCTCGGCTAGTTTAGCTGCTCCTTGGCGGTGGCAAAAGCGGGGGTGTAACGGCTCGAAAGTTATCGGGTAAAGAAAAAGTTGTACCTTCGTGGCAGGTTTGGTTGTATTGAGAATAGCAAACGAAATGAATAAACTTAATCAATGGTATATTTCTTTATCAGAAATTGTGTTTGGAAACATTGTAGAATATCATTATCGTTTCGAGAAAATCCACCCGTTTCAGGATGGAAATGGTAGAGTTGGTCGATTGATTATGTTTCGCGAATGCCTGCGTAACAACATAATTCCATTTATTATTGACAACAATCACAAACAGTTTTATTATCGAGGTTTGAAAGAATTCACAAACACAAGAAGTTATCTGATTGACACTTGTTTGTCAGCACAAGATACATACGAGAAATGGGTTAAATATTTCTATGGAGATTTATTTTAGAAGGAGAAAGATAAGGGAGACCGTCCAACAAGCGGTTTTGCGAAATGGGGAGGTGGAGTGACCATCCAAACTGAAGCGGCACGAAAACCGCCGGTGGCAGTCTAAACGGCATACGGTTGAATCCCCAACTTTGCCAAGCCACTGGATGACAGCTACAACCCCACATCGACAGGGGGGCGTCGGTTCGACTCCGACACTCTCCACAATGGAAAAGAAGCAGTTATAGAGATGTAGTTGCTTTTTCGTGGGTGAATTTGCGGTATTTATTGTACCCCAAATCGATAGATACAAGTGTGGGTATAAGTTTCTCCCGGGCGCAATACCGTCGAGGGAAAGTGAGGGTGATTAGGGGAGTCGGGAAATTTTTGGGTTTCGAGGGCTAAGGATTCGCGATAATTAAGGGGACGCCCATATTTCCCTTTTACACCATTTTTGGGGAAGAAATTGCCGCTGTAAAACTGAATGCCCGGCTGGTCGGTCAGCACTTCCACGAAACGTCCGCTTACAGGCTCCCAAAGGGTAGCGGCCGGTTCTATCTCATTAGAAGTGCGGTCGAGCACCCAATTGTGGTCGTAGCCTGCACCCAAACGCAACTGCTCGTTATCGTCGCCAATGTGCTCGCCAATGGCACGAGGCTTACGAAAATCAAAGGGAGTGCCGACTACGGAAGCTATTTCGCCGGTGGGAATCAACACGCTGTCGACCGGTGTGGTGTGACTCGCATGAATGGTCAGTATATGGTCGAGTACGCTTCCCCTTCCCTCACCCTTGAGGTTGAAAAAAGAGTGGTGAGAAAGGTTGACCACAGTGGGAGCATCTGTATTTGCTTTGTAGGTAATGACAAATTCGTTTTGTGGTGTCAATGTATAGGTCATATCGATGGAGAGGTTGGCGGGAAAACCTTCTGCTCCGTCGGCTGCAACATAGCTTAGTTCGAGTTTATGCGTGCTTACAGACACAACATCCCAAACCACGCCGTCAAGACCTTTTACCCCGCCGTGGAGGGTCTGACCGTTGTTGTTTTGCGGGAGGGTGTATTCATTACCGTCTAAACAGAAGCGACCTCCTGCAATGCGGTTGGCATAACGTCCCACCACGGATCCAAGGAATCGTTCGCCGGTGTTGTGCAGGTAACGGTCAATATGTTCATAACCAAGGACAACATCCCGGTATCGGCCATTGCGGTCGGGAACCCACAGCGACACAATCCGCGCTCCGTAATTGGTTACCTGCATGGTCAGATTTCCGGCCGAAAGGGTGTAAAGTCCTATTTTTTTGCCGTCGACTTCGGCCGTAAAATCAGTAGCCTTGATCAGATCAAGTTTTTGGCCGTTGCATCCAAAGCAGAGCGTGGCTGCCGTAAGCCAGGGGATTGCATTTTTCATCATATTTTGTATAAAAAGTTCTGAACGTAACGGACAAAAGTACAAAATAATTCCGTAACTTTGTTGGAAATGAGCATGACTATTTATCGAGCTTCTGCAGGTTCGGGTAAGACCTATACCCTGACTCGGGCTTTTGTGGAACGGTTGCTGGAACAAAACCATCCTCAGGCCTATTTGCATCAATTGGCCCTGACCTTTACGCGCAATGCAACGGAGGAGATGAAAACCCGTATCCTTGATTATCTGAACGAGCTAAGTTTGGCTCCGGAGGAGGGAAAGAGAGGGCAAGCCGTAGCGTTGCGTAGCGCCATTCTTCACGATTACGGCCGTTTTTCTGTCTATACCATCGATGCTTTTTTCCAAAAAGTGGTGCACTCTTTTATTTGGGAGGCGGGATTGCCTCCTGCATATACAATAGAGCTTGATAGTCAGCGACTTTTGCAAGAAGCTATTGACGAAGTGGTAGACGAAGTGGCTACCCACGGGCAAAATCGAAAATGGATTGGAGCCATGTTGTCGGAGTGGATTCAGGAGGGGAAGCGCTGGAATGTACAGGAAGCACTGGCCGAGGTGGGTAAACAGGTTTTTGACGAACGGTTCCGAAGTTTTGGAGCGGATTTGATGGACAAGCTTTGCGACAAAGAATATCTCTTCGCCTATATGCAGGAGTTGCGCGATTGGGATGTACACTTTTGTCGACAGATGGAGGCTCATGCGGAGGAAGTAATAAGTTTTTTGTCCGACCATGGGTTGAGTACTACCGATTTTAAAGGAAAATCTCTGTCCTTTATGCGTTATTTTAACAAGGTAAAAGGAGGTGAATACCTCCCTCCCAATACTTTGAGGAAAGCCTTGAACGATGAGTCGGCCTGGAGTGGTAAAAACGATCCCAAAGCATCGCAGATCGAAGCGATATTGGGTTCCTTGCGCAGCTTGATACAGCCCTGTATGGACTTTTATGACGCTGAGGCGCCTACCAGAATTGCCCTAAAATCGACCCTTGAACTTTTGCCTCAAATGGGGCTTGCTGCCGATATTGTCCGCCACATAAACACCCTTTTGGCCAACGATAATGCGGTACATTTGAGCCAAACCCTCTTGCTGTTGAGTAAACTCACAGCTCAAAGTGACGCCCCATTTGTTTTGGAACGTATGGGGTGTCGTTATTCCGATTTTCTTTTAGACGAATTTCAGGATACGTCGGTCTTGCAGTGGAATAGTTTACTTCCCCTTGTACATAACGGATTGTCTCAGGGAGGGGTATCCTGGGTGGTGGGCGACGTCAAGCAGTCTATCTACCGATGGCGCAACAGCGACTGGCAGATTTTGGGCGGAGGTATGGAAGAGGATTTATGTGTGTACAAAGATAAAATTAAAAGGAAGGTACTAAAGCAAAACTGGCGAAGCCGAGAGGTATTAGTGAATACTGTGGGGTCTCTTTTTGAACAACTGACGGCAACCTTTGCCAACGAGGAAATAACAAAAGCATATAACGATGTAAAACAAGATGTTGCTCCAAACAAAGCCGGCAGTGGAGGTTATGTATCCATAACCAAGGTAGTACCCGTCAAAGAGCCAACAAAAGAACAATCGGCTAAAGAGCGCGTATTGGAACGCCTGCCGTTTTTGATTATAGAGTTGCAAAAGAGGGGTTTTTTGCCTTCGGATATAGCCATTTTGGTTAGAAAAAACGATCATGGACAACAAATCACCTCTGCCTTAATGGCTTTTAAAGAAAGGCCCGAAGCAAGAGGCTACTGTTTTGAAGTGGTATCTCCCGACAGTTTGTTTTTAGACCGGTCGCCGGAGGTACAATTAATAGTAGCGATATTTAAACGCTTTGTGTTTCCCTGCGATGGATTGAACAACCGTCTGATAGAACAACTTTGCATCCAGTTAAATACCCCCTGTCCCCCTACTTTGTGGAGTGGGCCGTTACAGTATTATTCCCTTCCTGAGGCTTTTGAAGAGGTGATCAGAATATTGGGCTGGACGGAGCGAGCATCCTCTTTTCCATTTATTCAAGAGTTGCACAACCAAATACTTAATTTTGCTAAAAAGAGTCCCGGAGATCTTTTTTCTTTTGTCCGATGGTGGGAGCAAAACGGCAACAGGGTAACCCTCAGCTTACCTCTATCGGGATCTGCCATAAATATTTTAACTATTCATAAATCCAAGGGATTGGAGTATCCCGTTGTGGTTATCCCCTTTTGCGATTGGGAGTTGGATTACCGTTCTGTGCAGGCCCCTGTTTTGTGGGTTAGGCCCACAAAACCACCTTTAAACCGCTTGCCTCTTATACCTCAGCGCTACTCTTCTCAAATGGCTCAGAGCCTGTTTACTCAAGATTATGTACACGAAAAAATTCAGTATCAGATTGATCAACTGAATGTGTTTTATGTGGCCGCCACCCGCGCCATTGACGAATTGCATCTCTTTTTGCCTCAAGCCGGGAACGCTCCGCAAAGCTTGGCCCGCATTCTTGGGAACCAATTGTTTGTAGAGGGGGAGTATACAGATAATTCCGAACCTGATTGCCGGACTTTTGGAGCCCCTGTTTATCCTGTGCGCGCTCCATCAAGAGAAAAAGAAACAGGCTATCTCCTGACGCAATACGCCTCCTCTGTCCCGACCCTTAGGCTTCGGACACGACTCGCCGACGAGACGCCTGAGGCAGCATCCACTTCTCCCAGAACACAGGGGGTAATCCTTCACGCCCTACTTTCTAAAATCCGTACCTCTGACGATATTGATACTGCTGTTGCAGCATTGGTCCAGGAGGGCGTGTTGTCTCGTGATAAAACGGAACAGGCCCAATACGTTGCAACCCTTCGTGGGGCACTGTCTCAGCCTCAGGCATTGGGATGGTTTGACGGTAGTTGGATCCTCCGCAACGAGGCTTCCATTTTACTACCCTCCGAGAGGAGCCGAACCATTCGTCCCGATCGGGTCATGGAAAAAGAGGGGCGTACCCTCATTATTGATTATAAATTCGGGAAACCTGTTCCCGCCCACCAGCGCCAAATGGAGGAATACATACAGGCATTACACCAAATGGGCTACAAGCAGGTCGAAGGTTATGTGTGGTATATTCCGGTTTTTCCCTTATCTTCGCCTCCTGAAAAATCAAAAACTCAATAGTATGTCTGTGATTGCCCTCGATATCGGAGGAACCAAGATTGCCGGAGCCCTTTTTGAATCGGACGGTCGTATGTATCACCACTGTAAACAATTGTTGGAGCAGCGATCCGGAAATCAGGTTGGAGATTTAGCCGTAGAAGTGATTCGCAAAGTTTTAACTGCTTCGGCTCCCGCAAAAATTGATGGAATAGGTATTTGCATTCCCGGCATTGTTTATTCCAAGACCGGACTGGTGTGGGCTCCTAACATCCCCGGTTGGGACGATTACCCCCTTGCCGACCATATCAGGGCTGAATTGTCGGAGTTGTCGGTACCTGTTATTATAGAGAGCGACCGCAGTTGCCATATTTTGGGAGAGGTTTGGAAAGGGGCCGCTCAGGGATGCGACAATGCGGTTTTTATGGCCGTGGGTACGGGAATCGGGGTGGGTATTTTGATAGACGGCAAACTGTTACACGGACAGAGCGATATAATTGGCGCCGCCGGCTGGATGGCTTTGCAACCTCCGTATTTATCTGATTATAATGCTTGTGGATGTTTCGAATCGTATGCATCCGGCGAGGGTCTGGGGATACAGGCGCGCAAAATGCTGGAAGAGGACGCAACCTATAACGGCCCTATGCGGCAAAAAAAGATAGCAGAAATATCGGCCTACGATGTGTTTGCCCATTATGCCTCCGGCGACCCTGTTTCGGTAGCGGTTTTACGCAAGGCAGTGGAATTTTGGGGCATGGCTTCGGCCAATATCGTCAGCTTGTTAAACCCCCAAAAAGTAATTTGGGGCGGAGGTATCTTTGGACCTGCCGTGCCGTTTATTGACGACATCTATCGCGAAGCGCTCCGTTGGGCCCAGCCCATAAGCATTCGCCAAACCGAATTTACTGCCGCTCGGGTAGAAGAGGCAGGTTTGTTGGGCGCGGCCCATTTAGTCATCAGAGAAAAGAGTTAATCTTAGCGTATATGTATAAAAAAATTCTTGTTTTTGTGGCTGCCTGTGCCGGTTTGGCATTTTTTGGCGTAACCATGTTGGCTTTGGGGCCGATTCTTTCCCATCTGGGTCAAGGCGCCAATGCCTTGCCGGCGACATTGTCTGTTGGAATCATTATTGGCACGGTGCTTTTTGGCCCGGTGGTAGATAAGTTTGGGTATAAGGGATTGATGATTACCGCTGCAACTATTGCGCTTGTGGGCGTTCAGGGATTGGCCCGTGTAACGACTTTGCCTCTGCTGCACGGCTCCATGTTGTTATTGGGCGTTGGCGGCGGGATCCTCAATGGCGCCACCAATGCGGTGGTTGCAGAGATTTATGACGACAAAACGCGAGGCAGCCGATTGAGCCAACTTGGCGCTTTTTACTGCATCGGCGCATTGTTGTGGACCTTGTTAAACTATTTTTGGAGCGATAATTTTAGGCTTCCGCTCAATTGTGTATCGGTGGCCATGGCGGTGGTGATTCTTTTCTTTTTCGTGATATCTTTTCCAAAGCCAAAGCCAAATGCAAAGGTTTCGCTGGGGAGGATGTGGCGTTTATTAAAATATCCCGCCTTGCTTCTTTTTGCATGCCTCCTCTTTTTTCAAAGCGGATTCGAAGGAATTACCGGCAATTTTACCGTTCGGTTTTTGGAGCACAACCAGGGCATGGCCTCCAATATGGCGACCCTCTCTCTAACATGGTTCACGGTGGGAATGCTCATCGGACGTTTTTTTCTGGGTTTTCTCATGAAAAAATGGAAAGACAATAATACCCTTTATTTCTATCTGAGTGTGGCATTGACAGGCGTAGCCCTTTTCTACTTTGCTCCGGCAACCGGCTGGATTTTTGGCGCTACGGCCCTGATCGGTTTTGGGGTAGGGGCTACCTATCCGGTGGTATTCAACTACCTTGGAAGCGCTTTTAAGGAGTTATCGGGCACTGTATTTTCGATCGTTATTTTCTTGGGACTCTGCGGTCAGTTCACCTTCAATAAAATAATCGGGATGCTCTTTGACAGGGCTCAATTTAACTACTTACCCATAGCCATGGCATTTGCCTTGATGATGATCATGCTCTTTTTGCCGATAGCCAAAAACAAACTCAAATAAATGTATAAAAATGTTAGCATTAGAATGGATTAAAAACGCCAGAGGCGTTATGGACCGCATTGAGTCCACCCAGTTAGACAACATTAAAAAAGCCGCTACTTTAATGGCCGACTCCATCGAATCCGGCCGTTGGGTACATACTTTTGGTTGCGGCCATGCTACCATACCCGTAGAAGAGATGTATCCCCGGATTGGTGGTTTTGTGGGTTTTCACCCAATGGTCGAACTCCCCCTTACTTTTTTTACCCGCATTACGGGCGAGATGGGGGTGCATCAGTTCCTCTTTTTGGAACGTGCCGAAGGATACGGAGTGGAGATAATGAAGGGATACGATTTTGACCCCCGCGATACCGTGTGGCTCTTTTCGCATACAGGCATCAACAACGTAAACATTGACGTAGCCCTCGAAGCCAAAAAGAGGGGGATGAAGGTGGTGGTATTCGGTTCGGCCGCCGAATCGGCCGACAAACAGACGCGCCACTCGTGCGGCAAGACGCTGTTCCAGTTGGGCGATGTGGTCGTTGATTCTTGCGTTCCCTTAGTAGACGCCTCGGTGCCCCTCAAAAATCACTTTGATAAGGTCGGCCCTGTATCGACTTTGGGGTTTGTGACTTTGGTATGGATGACGGTAACAACCGTAGCCGAAATTTTGGCCGACCGCGGGGTACACCTCTACATTCATCCTTCGCACAATATTCCCGGAGACGCCACCGCCCGTGAACGCTTAGACGCCGCGTTAGCCGAGTACAAACGCAGGGTAAAGGTGTTGTAGACGATATCAGACTGTTACTTTTCGGGTTCTTGGGGTTCTTGG
>WRJW01000167.1 GCA_009778375.1 Bacteroidota bacterium | reverse complement strand
GGGAGAGGCAAACACACAGTCTCCGGTACAGGAGATCCAGTATCCTCCGGAAGCGGCTTCGTCTCCCATCGAAATAACTAAAGGTTTTTGCGCTTTAAGCAATTGCAGTTCGTGGTGTATAATGGCTGCGGCGCGGGCATCTCCACCGGGTGAGTCTATCCTGAGAACCACTGCTTTGACGGTACTGTCACCCCTTAATTTCCGGATGGTTTGGAGGTAATTGTCCGTCATGATATCTTGTTGTCCGGTTCCGGTATACAGGCTTCCGGTTGCGTAGATAAGGGCGATTTTAGCTTTGGATTTGGGGAGGGGTTTGGCGGCAATATAGGCGCTACTGCGCAGCATGCGTAGTTGCTTTTCTGATTTAACGTCTTGCAGGGTACAGAGGTAGTCGATCAACTCGTCTTTGTACAGCGACTGGTCGATGATGGAGAGGGAGAGGGCCTCGGATATTTGGGAACAGCCGTTTTGTTCGGCAAGGTAGTCAAGGGTTTGCGGAGTTATGTGTCGGGCTTCGGCTATTTCGGCGACCCAATGCGTCCAGGCCGATTGAATAAACCTTTCTAATTGATCCCGTTCTTCAGTACTCATTTTCAGCATGGTAAAAGGCTCTCCTCCGCTTTTGTATGTTCCATGGCGAATGAATTGCGCCTCGATCCCCAATTCGTCCATCAATCCCTTATAGTAGCGGGTAGAGATCGAAAAACCGTGCAAGTTGACTTCTCCTTGAGGATTGAGCAACACTTTGTCGGCTACGCTGGCTAAATAATAACCTGCCTGAGAATAAGTGTCGGCGTAGGCAATGACGGGCTTTCCCGAAGCTCTGAAACGTTTTAGCGCATTCCGAATCTCTTCAATATGGCTGATTCCGGCATTCAGGTAATTGGTATTCATATAAATCATATCGATTCGAGGGTCTGTGGTTGCCCTGTCTATGGCCGATACCAAGTCGTAACACCCCATTCCGTCGTCTTGATAAAGTCCAAAAGGGACGAAACGGGAGAGGGGATTGCTCGAATATTGCTCCAAAACGGGTTTTTCAAAACCAATGTGCAGGATGGCTTTGTGCGGAATCGTGCCTGTTTCTGTAAGTCCTATGGAAACTAAAGAGGTAATCATCCCTACTAAGAAAAAAGCGCCGACAAAAAAAACCAACAGGCAACCCAACACAGAGGCGCCCAACATCTTTAAGAAATCTTTCATGTTTATTTTATTATCGGCACAAAGATAATTATTTTTTATATCTTTGCAGCCGTGAAAGGTTTGAGTTCATATCTCTTTGCCCCTTTGCTGGTGTGTATGTATATAACTGGTACTATGGGTTTTGGTTTACATATTTGCGAGGTGGAAGGCAGCTCAAAATTCTTGTTGATGACCGGTGCATCGCCTTGCCGCCATCATCAGCATAAAGAAAAAGCCCACCACGACGATCATTGCTGTCATACATTGACGTATGTATTGAAAGATGCCCAAAACAGTAGTGATTATGTTATCATTGATGCTCCGGAGGTTTTAGACATAGCGCCCCTGAGGGTGTCTACTGATATTTCTGTTTTGTCGGCGTTACCCTTTCCTGCTTTTTGTGCGGTTGGCATTGCGCGCGGCCCCGATGGGGGCCATGCTTTGGTAGCTCCTTTGCGATTGTAGATTGCTGCATCCGCCGGTTGGCGTTTTGTTGTAATTTATATATTGTAATAACTAAAGCATGAATAGAATCAAACATAATTTTTTAAGACCATTTTTTTTATTTTTCCTTTTGACGCTCTGGTGCGGAGGCAATCTGTTTGCACAATCGGTAAGGGGCTTTGTGTACGGAATTAGGGCTAATGGGGGCAGGGAAGCGTTGCCCCTGGCAACCGTATACTGGATGGGGGGGAGTCAGGTGGCCCAAACCGATGATCGCGGCTTTTTTGCCATTGACCGCAAAACCAACGCTTCCCGTTTTATCATCGCCTCTTTTATAGGTTATCAGGCCGATACCTTAGAAGTAGTAGACCCGTCCAAAGAGTTGATATTTACCCTTAAAGAGCAAAATGAGCTGGATGCGGCCATTGTTACCGCCCGCCAGCAGGGAACTTTGCTTTCAAGGACAACTTCGATACGTACCGAAGTGATTACGGCGGCGGGTTTATGCAAAATGGCCTGTTGCAATTTGGCCGAAAGCTTTGAAAATTCGGCCAGCGTAAGCGTAGGTTACGCCGACGCCGTAACGGGCGCCCGTCAGATCCGGTTGTTGGGCCTGTCGGGTATTTATGTCCAAATGTCGGACGAGAATCGTCCCTCCCTGAGGGGCTTGCTGACACCTTTCGGATTGGGTTTTGTTCCCGGCCAGTGGTTAGAGAGTATTCAAATCGCCAAAGGTCCCGGGTCGGTGGTTAACGGGTATGAGGCCATTACCGGACAAATCAATATGGAGTACCGCAAGCCCACTACCGAGCAGCCTCTCTTTGTAAACCTCTTTTTTGCCCATTCATTGCGTTCAGAAGCCAATATTGTCTCCTCTCTCCAGTTGAATCCCAAATGGAGTACGGCCCTGTTCGGCCACTTCTCTACCGATCCTAAGCCCCACGACGGCAACCACGACGGTTTTTTGGACGAACCTCTGAGTTTTCAGTATAATTTTGCCAATCGCTGGTTGTATGTGGGCGATAGCGGTATGCAATGGCGTTTTGGTTTTAAGGCCATCTACGAAACCCGAGAGGCAGGCCAAAGCGAGCATCTTTCCCTTGCATTGCCAAGTATCATAAGCTGTTCTACGTCGATGCCTTTATGGAAGTCAAATATAAAAAATAAGGGCATTAACCTCTATTCCAAATTAGGCATACCCCTCAAAAGACCGGGTACCGAAACCTCGGCGGTGGCCCCCAACGTGGCCTTTGTGTTCGATTATACCCACCATACCTTGGATTCCTATTTTGGAATGGCGGACAAAAGCTACAACGCCGTTGAAAATTCGTTCTTTGTCAATTTAATGTTACAGTTTGGCATAGGAGCGGAGCATCGGTTTAATTTTGGGTTGAGCGGCCATTACGATCACATTGACGGTGCATTGTCTTCCTCATTTTTTGCTCCTTCAGGATGGTTAGCCTATCCATTGATACGCAAAGAAAATGCTTCCGGCATTTATGGAGAATACACATATAATCAAGAAGATAAATTTTTATTTGTGATAGGCTCCCGTTTGGATTACAACAATGTTTACGGATGGTTGTTTACCCCCCGGGCCAATATAAAATATGACTTTACGGAGAATTTGATTTTCAGGGCTTCCGGCGGAAAAGGCTATCGAACGCCCAACCTGATTGCAGATAATTTAGGCGTCTTATCCACCGGCCGGATGATCAGATTTGACCCTGATTTGAATATGGAACAGGCTTGGACCTACGGCCTTAATCTGACCGGTTATTTTAAGCTGGGGCAAGGAGAAAAATCCTCTTTAAGTTTTGACTATTTTCGATCCGATTTTAAAAAGCAGGTATTGGTTGATCAGGAGCGGGATTTGGATTATATTTGGTTCTACAATTTGGACGGGCCCTCCTATACCAATACTTTTCAGGTCGATCTGATGCTGGAGCCGATTGAGCGCTTTTCGATCCTTACTACGTTCAGGTATACCGATGCCCGGGTTTATTTGGCAGAGCAGGGAACCGTAGAGCGTCCCCTGATGAGCAAATACAAAGGCGTACTTAATCTTCAGTATGCCACCCGTATGAATATATGGACTTTTGACGTGACGGCCCAGCTCAACGGCCCGTCTCGCCTTCCCCTGTTTGCCCAATCCAAAGGAGAATATTCGCCGGTCTATCCTATGTTCTTTGCACAGGTAACCCGCAAACTCCGTAACGTGGATATTTACGTGGGCGGCGAAAATTTATCCAATTACCGGCAACCTCATCCCATTATAGAAGCAGAAAATCCATTCTCCCGCGACTTTAATGCGACCGTCATTTGGGGCCCTTTGATGGGCATTAAACTCTACGCCGGACTTAGGTTTACTCTTTGGAAATAACAATTAATCATAAATCATCAACTATCAAACACAACCATTATGAAAACAAAACATTTTTTACTCACCCTGTTGCTCGGCGTTTTTTGCCTGAGCCTTTCTACCGTATCTTATGCCCAGACCGGAACTCCCAAGAAAGCCAATGAGGCCGAAGTTACTTTTAGCGTGAATATCGACTGCCCTAACTGTCAAAAAAAGGTCGAAGCCAAACTCCCTTTTGAAAAAGGAGTTAAGGATATGAAAGTAAACTTGGAAAAGCATGAAGTTTGGGTTTTGTATCAAACAGATAAAACCGATAAGGAAAAACTGATTGAGGCTATTAAAAAGATTGGCTATGTAGCTGAGGAGATTATTCCGGAAGCCAAGAAGTAAAACATCATGCCTTGTACTATGTTTACCAAGAGCGTAATCCCCGTTGTGGTTGCGCTCTTTTTTTCTACCTTTGGTCTGTATGCGCAGTTTACTATTCCTGCCCGCCATGCGGATGCTCCTGCAGGATCGGTAGTGTATGAACAGATTCGTACTTTGCCCTTGGATGAGCGTGAGAAAGCAATAACGGCAGCATTTATAGCCGGAAACATTCCCGAATGGCTGAGGCTGGGAGTGCGGATTGATCTGGAAGCCGCCGATAAAAACGGCGATCTGCATCAGGTTACTTTTTGGGCTTTGCCCGACTATTTGGCTTTTGGTTCCGACACCGATTTTTTCAGGATTCCCATGAGCCCCTTATCGGCTCAATTGATTGCCGACGCTTGGGATGCTTCTATGCCTACGCCCCAAATGGTAGATATAATTTACGAACAAGCGGTTTGCAAGTTAGCTCCTTTTAACTACAAGCCCCGCGGTCGCCGCAACGAGGAGGTCGATCTCTTTTACGATCACTCCAAAGTAATAAGCGCCCAACAATTTGCCTCCGGAACGCCATATGGAACCTTTACCGTCGGCACCAAAAAAGATATTGTGATAGGCGACCGTTTGTCGGATACTTCACGGGTGAACCATGTAACCATTTACGGCTGGCACACCTTAGACGGGAAACCGATTCAACCCGCGTACAATGGGCATATCAATAACTATATTGATTACAGCCATGGGGTGCGCCTGGTATCACAAAGGGTATTGGTAGACGATAAACTCTTTAGGTTGGAGGCATTGCTGGCCGACCCCCTCTTCTACACCCTGTTGAGCCGCGATCCCGAACCGCTGAAAAAACCACATTATCGGGATGAACAATGGCATAATATGATTACGTCCGAGCTTAATTATTAGGTCTGCCTGTTTTTTTATTATTTTGTTACCTTTGCCCATCCATCAAAACCTGATTGCTATGTTTCGATTTTTCTCTCTTCTGTTTTCCTTGACGCTTTCGTTTTCGCTCTCAGCCCAGTCGTGGGTGCGGGTGAATCAGTTGGGCTATTTACCCTACGACATAAAAGTGGCCGTGTTGATCTCAACGCTGGAGGTGCCGTCCGATTTTACCCTGTGCGATGCCCGTACCGGCCAACCGATATTTCGAGGCAAGGGTAAAGTTGCCGACGCCGCCTATTGGGGCATGAAATCGGCTTATCGACTTGATTTTACGGATGTACAAACAGAAGGGGCCTATTATGTAGAGGCTGCAGGGGTGCGGTCGCCTCAATTTGTAATTGACACCCGTGCCTACGATGGATCGGCCGACTATCTGTTGAACTATATGCGCCAGCAGCGTTGCGGCTACAACCCCTATTTAGATACTCTTTGTCATCAGGACGATGGTTTTATTGTCGATCATCCTACCCGTACCGGAGAAAAAATCGACGTAACGGGAGGCTGGCACGATGCTACCGACTATTTGCAATACCTTACCACGTCTGCCAACGCTACCTATCAGATGATGTTTGCTTATCATCAGGCCAAAGATAAATCGGTATTTCAAGACCACTACGATGCCAACGGTCGTTCGGGTTCCAACGGGATTCCCGATATTTTGGACGAAATCCGCTGGGGCTTGGAATGGATGCTTAAAATGAATCCCGCTCCCAAAGAGATGTTTAACCAAATTGCCGACGACCGCGACCACGCCGGTTTTCGGTTGCCTAACCGAGACAAGGTAGATTATGGTTGGGGCTCCGGTACAGGACGACCCGTCTATTTTGTAACGGGCGAGCGGCAGGGTTTATCCCATCCCGTTACCGGAAATATCTTTTACAACCGTACTACCGGAGTTGCCTCTACGGCCGGCAAATTTGCGTCGGGTTTTGCGCTGGGCGCCCATCTTTTCCAAAATATCGACCCCGCTTTTGCCCAAAAGATGGAGGAAAAGGCGGGCCCTGCTTACGACTTTGCCGTGGAGCGTCCCGGAAATACCCAAACCGCCTGTGTGGTGTCGCCCTATTTTTACGAAGAAGATAATTATGTAGACGATATAGAGTTGGCCGCCGCCACTTTTTATATGCTCACCCAGGAGGCCAAATGGAGCGTAGAAGCAGACTACTGGGGTCAGTTGGAGCCGATTACCCCCTGGATGGAGTTAGGACGCGCCCGTCATTATCAGTTCTATCCCTTTGTTAATCTGGGACATTATTTTTTAGCCCAATCCAATAACCAGGCGATCTGCACCAAATATACCGACTTTATGCGTCAGGGCGTGCAGGCGATCCGCAATCGGGCGGGAGCGGATCCTTTTATGAATGGGGTACCCTACGTCTGGTGCTCCAATAACCTGATTGTTGCGGCCATTACTCAGGCACACCTGTACGAAGAGGTGTCTGGGGATCACACCTTTGCAGAGATGGAAGCGGCTTTGCGCGACTGGCTCTTTGGCTGCAATCCGTGGGGCACCTCCATGCTGGTAGGCTATCCCGCCGGTTCCGTATTCCCCAACCATCCCCACTCCTCTTACCTGCGGGTAAACGGCGATTTGACATTTGGGGGATTGATCGATGGTCCCTTAGCCACCGAAACGCATAAACAACAACATGGCATAGCCCTCCCCAAAATCGATCCTCTGGCCCCCTTTCAAAACGGGCCGGCCATCTACCACGACCTTATGGACGATTATGCAACCAACGAACCCACCATGGACGGGACCGCCAGCTTGTCGTACTACCTTTCTACTATGGAGCTGCGGGGCAGGGAGCAGGCTTTAGGTATGAGGGGGAAGTGGAGCGACCCCGACGATATCACCGACCGCTATGGGGCTGTGGTGCGCCGCGACCCTTCTCAAAAGGAGGTTTACCTCATTTTTTCTGCCGACTCTATGTTTGAGGGGGGGAGCAAGGTATTGGACGTCCTTAAAAAACACAGGAGTTATGGGTCGTTCTTCCTCACCGGCAATTGTGTGCGTATGGACGAACACAGGGATTTGGTACAACGAATCATTAAAGAAGGCCACTATGTAGGGCCCCATTCCGACAAGCATTTGTTGTATGCTCCCTGGGATAATCGCGACAAGACTTTGGTGGGTGGAGACAGTTTGCGACACGATATTTTGCAAAACGTAAGGGAGTTGGAAAAAGTAGGGGTACCTGCCGACAAACAACGCTGGTTTTTGCCCCCCTACGAATACCATAACGGGGAGACGGTAAAAGTGTCCGCCACTTTGGGACTCAAAGTGATGAACCTTACCCCCGGCAGCCTGACCAATTCGGATTACACCACCCCAGGCATGAGCGGCTATCGCCCTTCCCAAACTTTGATTGACCATCTATGGGAGATGGACGCACAGGAAAAATTGAACGGCACCATCCTGTTGATTCATCCCGGCGTATCGGATCGTCGTCCCGACAAACTCTACGACCGTTTGGACGAACTGATGAGCGCTTTGGAGGAGCGGGGATATAGTTTTAAGCGGTTTTAGGTTTTTTTGTTGATACATTTCTTATACCCCTTGAACGATTCAATGTACACAAATTATTACAGGGCACTCCTAAAAATTAATTATTTGATATTCAAGAAAATATTTGTACCTTTGCCACAAAAACTACAAATATGTCACTATCCAAAT
>WRJW01000166.1 GCA_009778375.1 Bacteroidota bacterium | reverse complement strand
AAAATGAGCGGGTAACTCATTTTCGCCCCACTTGGGATTTTTTGAGGATTACGATCCTTAATACCTTTTTCTGTTTGGCGGCTCTCTGCTATTTTTACCCGCGTTCCCTTTTTCGTCTTTTGTTTCATCGTTCTTATCCTTAGTTTGTATGCGTCGCCACTTTTTATTATTGGCATACCGCTTTTTTGCCCGTAGACGGAGCCTCCTTTTTATCCTGACCCTGCTGATATTCGCTTTTTTTGCATGGAGGGGATCGGATTTGGAATTCAGGGAAGATATCCTCTCGTTTTTACCTAAAGAGGGTCGTTCCGAACAGATTAGTTATGTATACCGGAACGTAAGCGTCGCCGATAAATGGATGATTAGCCTTAAGGCAGCTCCCGGCACCCTCTGCGCCCCGCCGCAATTGGCCGAATATGCCGACACGCTGGCGGCTTTTTTACGCAGCAACGATAAAGAGGGGCAATTAGTATCGATATTTTATAAAATAGATAACGAGCAGTTTGCGCCTATATCCTCTTTTATCACAGATCACCTCCCTGTTTTTCTCGATTCGACCGACTACCTTAGGTTGGACACCTTAATACGGTCTGACCGAATTGCGGGCATTATGGAGGGGAACCGCGCCATGTTATTGAGTCCCGCCGGCTCCTTTTTTCGCGAACTCTATGCCCGGGATCCGCTGCACATTTCCAACCTGATTTTTCCCCGCCTGCTGGAGTTGCAACCCGAATCGGGCTATCCGGTTATCGAAGGGACCCTTTTTACTAAAGACAGTTTGTCGGTGTTGATGATTTGCTCGTCTGACCAGCAGGTAGAAAATACGGCCCAAAACGAGACGTTGACCACTTTGATGGAAAGGGCCAAAGCGTATGCGGCCACCCTTGGCGCCGGAAACATCCGCATGAGTTATTTTAGCGCTGCGGCCATAGGCGTAGGCAATGCCCAAAGAATTAAAAAGGACAGTTGGCTTGCTTTGGGTATATCCCTCTTTTTGATCGCCTTGCTTTTTGGGGCTTTTTTCAGAGCATGGCGCCCTATTATCTACCTGATGCTTCCGGTACTCTTTGGAGCGGCGGTTGCTCTGGGAGGGATTGCCCTGTTGAAGGGGTATGTTTCGGCCATCGCCTTAGGCGCCGGATCGTCTATTATTGGCATATCCCTCAATTATTCCCTCCATTTTGTAATCCACCGGCGGATGACCAAGGGAAATAAGGAGTGCCTTGGGGATTTGATTACCCCTTTGACTACGGGGAGTTTGACCACCATAGGCGCCTTTTTAAGCCTCCTCTTCCTGAGCGCCGATTCGCTTAGAGACTTTGGCTTGTTGGCCACCTTGGTATTGAGCGGAACGTTGCTCTTTGTACTCTTGGTTTTGCCCCATCTTTCCTATCCATCGGTAAAAAATGGGCGATTTGCAGCCCGAATGGAGGCATTGGCGGGTTATACCCCCGAAACCAACCGCCTTTTGCTTTGGAGCGTGGCGGCACTTACCCTCTTCTTTGCCGCCTTTATGCATAAAACGGGATTTAACGGCGACCTCCAAAGCATTAATTATATGACTTCCGATCAGCGGAAGACGATGGCGGAGTTTGGACGGCAGACCGGTGCTTTGGATCAGGCCCATTATTTGGTATCCGAAGGGGGTAACTTGGACGAGGCGATCCATCTGCACGAAGAGGGGCTGCGTTTATTGGCCGCCTTACGCGACTCCGGATCGGTTTTGAGGGTGCAGGGCATAGGGGATTGGGTCGTATCGTTAGAAACCCAACAGAGGCGATGGGCGTTATGGCAGGAGTTTTGGAGGCAGAAACCCGATATTGTACCGATGTTGCAGGCCGAAGCATCCAAAGCGGGTTTTAAACTCTCTTTTATGGCCCCTTTTGTGGCTCAAGTTCAATCGGAAGATCCCGAACCAGTTGATTTTGGCCCGCTTATAGACCTACTGTTTAAAGATTATTTAATACAAGACGCTTCGCGGGTGATGGTGATTGATTTGGTTTATCCCGCTGTCGGTTTTGAAGAGGCATGGAGTCAGGCCCGTACAGAACACCCCGATCAATTTCTCTTTGATAAGGGTTCCGTAGCCAAACAACTTATTGCCGCCCTGACCAAAGATTTTGATTTTGTACTCTATGTCTGCGCCTTTTTGGTATTCGGTTTTCTGCTCATCTCTTTCCGCAGCCTTGACCTCAGTTTGTTGGCCTTTTTGCCTATGCTGATCGGCTGGGTGTGGATTTTGGGCTTGATGGGGTTGTTTGGCCTTCAATTCAACATTGTAAATGTGATTTTGGCTACTTTTATCTTTGGATTGGGAGACGATTACAGTATTTTTATAATTGAAGGACTTTCCTACGAATACGCCCACGGAAAAAAGATGCTGCACGCCTATAAGACGGCCGTTTTACTCTCGGCGCTGACTATGTTTATTGGGGTAGGCAGTTTGGTTGTAGCCCAACATCCGGCCATGCGCTCTTTGGGCCAGGTAACGGTCATCGGCATGATTTCGGTGGTGGTGATCTCCTATACCATTTCTCCTCTTCTGTTTCGATGGATGACGCTCTACAAAGGAAAGGTGCGGGTTTTTCCCGTAACCGCCGCCTCTATCCTCCGTTCCGTAATCAGTTTTGGAGCCTATATTATTTTTGGCATCTATCTGTGGTTGATTGGTTTGGTTTTAAAGCATAAGGTCATATACCACAAGCAACTCTGCGGCTTGATGCGGTTTTGTGCGCGGTATTTTTTGGGAGTCAAATTCAGGGTATTGAATCCGCATCACGAAACTTTTGAGCAACCGGCGGTGGTTATAGCCAACCATCAGTCGCAGTTAGACCTGATGTACGCTTTAGCCCTGACCCATAAATTGGTGGTCATTACCAATCAATGGGCGTGGAATTCTCCTTTTTATCGGGGAATTATTCGTTATGCCGATTTTATCCCCATGTACGAGGGAGTAGAGTCAAGTTTGGATTTGATTCGCGACAGGGTAAGCAGGGGCTACTCTGTGTTGGTATTTCCTCAGGGGCATCGTGCCGGAGAGGGGGATATTACCCGTTTTCACCAGGGCGCTTTTTATATTGCAGAGCAGTTACATCTCCCGATTTTGCCCCTTCTTCTGCATGGAGCGGGTTATGTGTTGCCCAAAGGGAGTTTATTCCTCAATCGGGGGGCGGTACATGTTGAGATAGGCGCCCGTTTTATTCCGGACGGCGGCGTTTCGCTCAGAGAAAGGGCTAAGGATTGCCGGAGTTGGTACCAAACCCAATACCTAAACCTCCACCGCAGAGTGGCGACTCCTCAAGGCTACTTTTGGCTCTTGCGTCAGCAATATTTCCTCAGGGGAGAAGAGATACTCAGCGGATTTTTAAAACGGTGGCGGGAGAGTCGCCGTTTTGAAAGCGTTATTAACGGCCTTCCGTCTGAGGGAACGGTTGTTTTCCAACATTCGGGTTACGGGTATGACGCTTTAGCGGCCGCGCTTATGCGTCCCGATTTGGAGGTGTATGGTGTAGAATCCGATCCCGATCTCCGGCAGGTGGCGGCTTCGATTGCGCTTAATCCTCCGAATTTGCACTACAAAAGTTGATTATACGGCGCAAAGCAAGACATTAGCGTCAATGTCTAATCTTTCGTGCATGCGGCGGGCAATACGCAAGGTTGGTTCCGACTTTCCCGTAAGGTACTCGCTCACGCGAGACACGCTGATTTCGAGCATTTCGGCCAACCCTTTTTGTGTTAAATGCTGTTCAGCCATACGCGTTTTCAGCACATCAGACAGGGAAAGTTTACCGATGGGATAATACTCTTTTTCATAGTCGGCCACCAGATCCGAAAGTAAATCCAATTCAATAAAATTACGGTCGGAGGCGGGAGTTTCGTTACCTACTGCTTGCAGCAGTTCTTCTATTCGCTCACAAGCGGCGCGGTATTGTTGTTTAGTCAGCATAATTGTATCTTTTACAAAGTGGATCCATTTTTTATTTTACTGTATTCGGCGTGTGTGCCAATAAACCTGAGGTATATTTTTTGAGAAGCAAAAATCACTATAGCGATAATTCTGTACCTGTCTCCGCGTATGTTGAATACAAAACGGTTATTGCCAATGCTGTCTGTGCTCCCAAATGTTTGCCGTATATCTGCAAAGCAACTCCATTTACATTGCTCTGTTTTGATATACCATTCATCTAATGCCAATTTAGCATCTGCATGCAGGGAAGTATATTGTGCAATGGCCTTGTAACTTACAATTCGCATCGGTTTATTTTTTGACAAAGATATGGCGTTTTTTTGAATTACAAAAATTTTTATCCAAATAACAAAAAATGGCTATTTAGGTATTCTTTGCTACCTTTGAGCCGTCATTAATCAAACAGCCATTAAAGCCATGAGAAAGATTTTGTGTATCCTGGGAATTATTGCCGCCTCGTTGCCGGTGTTTGCAGCCGCCGAACGCGACATCGTACTCCAAACCCCAACCGGAGGTATTTTAGGCACCATTCTTACCCCACAAGACGATGCAATGGATATAATTGTCCTCTTTATCAGCGGATCGGGCCCCACGGACCGCAACGGCAACAACCCTCAAATGCAAAACAACGCCATTAAATTTCTTGCAGAAGAACTTTGCGAAGCAGGTATTCCGTCTGTGAGGTACGACAAAAGGGGTATTGCGGCCAGTGCGGCAGCAGGTTCCAAAGAGGAAGATTTGCGTTTTACTACTTATGTTGATGATGCTCGGGATTGGGTTGATTTGATAACAAAGGATTACAGGCGCGTTGTGATTATCGGACACAGCGAAGGGGCTCAGATTGGGGTAATGGCGGCGGTCGATAATCCCAAGGTAACGGCCGTGATCTCTTTGGCAGGTATCGGACGCAGAATTTCCGATGTACTCAGGGCCCAACTCGGCGCTCAGTCGCCGCAACTTTTGGAGATGAGCGAACCGATTATCCAGAGCCTTGAGGAGGGAAGGAATGTTGATGAGGTTTCGCCCTTATTGTTTTCCCTTTTTCGGCCAAGCGTGCAACCCTATTTGATTTCGTGGTTTCCGACGGATCCTGCCGTCGAAATCGCTAAATTAAAGGTTCCTGTTCTGATTGTACAGGGAGATACGGATATACAGGTTACGGTTGAAGACGCCGAATTGTTGGCGCAGGCGCAACCTAAGGCGCAGAAAGTCATTATTGCCGGTATGAACCACGTATTAAAGGAGTGCGATTCCATGGATTTAATGACGCAAATACTGAAAACCTACACAGATCCAAACCTCAAAATTATTCCCACGCTGGGGCCCGAAGTAGTACGGTTTATTAAAGGATTGTGATATAGCTGAATACCAGAAATGAGCCAGAACAAAGTCATCATCATCGGCGGCGGCCTGGGCGGACTCTTCTGCGGAGCAATTCTCTCCAAAGAGGGGTGGCAGGTAACGGTGTTAGAAAAGCATTATACGGCCGGAGGAGGGCTGCACACATTCAAGAGAAATGGACAGCAGTTTGATACAGGTATGCATTATGTAGCCGGATTTGAAGAGGGAGGGGCGTTGCGAAAGTTAACGACCTATTTGGGCATATTTGATAAATTGGATTTTAGCCCTTTAAACGAAGATGCTTTTGATATTTTGCGTGTAGGAAGAGACGGATCCGAATACCGGTTTCCGTTGGGAGAGGAGGCTTTTACTGCACAGATGTGCCGTTATTTTCCGCATCAGCAGGAGCAGGTAAAAGCGTATATGCACGATTTGGAAACGATTACCGATCCTGTGGATATGCTCCGGTTGCGCTATTCGGAACAACCGGTACGTTATGAAGAGGGCAGGGGCCTTGAGCCGCTGGGGGCTTTTATGAAATCGCATTTTTCTGACCCCAAATTAATAGGCGCCCTGCTTTGGAACAGCGCCTTATATGGAGGAAATCGAGCCGCTTCGCCCACCTACCTGCACGCCGTTATTTCCCGTTTCTTTATTAAGGGCGCCACCCGTTTTGCTAACGGATCCCAACCATTGGCAGACGCGTTAACAGATATGATTCAGGCCAATGGGGGAGAGGTCAGGTTGCAGGCCGAGGTGTGCAAAGCGGAGTTAGACGCCCATAATGAGGTAAAGAGTGTGAGGCTTACATCGGGGGAAAACATAGAGGGTACTCATTTTATTTCTACCGTACATCCCCAAGTCTCTCTTTCGTGGTTTCCGGAATCTGCTTTTTCTAAGGCCTTTACCGATAGAATTATGGAACAGAAGCATACCGATGCTACCTTCTCTCTTTTTATCACCCTAAAGCCGGAACGCTTTCCCTTTATCAACAGCAACATTTTTTATGCTTCCGACTACGAAGATATTGGACGTCCACCTGTATGGGAAGCCTCCGGCCCCCGTATCATTATGGCCTTTACCCCTCCCTCCGGACGGGAAGGAGTATTTGCCCGCAGCCTTAAAGTCAGCGCCCCCATCTCGTATGAACCTTTTCGGCGCTGGCAAAAGACGCACTCCGGCGAGCGGGGAGATGATTATGAGGCGCGTAAGTATCAATATGCCGAATTGTTACTCAAAGCGGCTGTGGCCCTTTTCCCCGATTTGCCTAAGGCCATAGAACTTTTTTCTGCCGCCTCTCCCTTAACCTATCAACATTATACCGGCTCTGTAGAGGGGTCAAACTACGGATTTTTTAAAGATTGCCATCGCCTCCATTTTTCCCGTTTACTCCCCCGTACCAAAATTCCCAATTTCTTCTTTAGCGGCCAAAACCTCAATATGCACGGCATCTTAGGCGTACCCATCAGCGCCGTAATCACCTGCGGAGAACTTATAGGATTGGAGGGATTGTTGAAAAAAATGGAGAAGTAGTAGAGAGGATTATCAATAACCATCTATAAACCATTTAGTTATATTTTCACGATAGCGCCTCGAAACGTCAATTTCCATGCCAGAATCAAGTTTCAGCCGTCCTGCCGACATACCGCCAATACAACACTTGTTGACTATAAAAGATCTGTGTACCCTTTCAAAACGGTCGTCCAAAACATTACTCCACAGTGTGATATTCATTCTGGTTCTGTATTTTTTTCCGTCCGAAACAACTACAAATACAACGTCATCACGCGACTCAATGTACGATATTGCATCGACTTCGATGCTGATTTTTTTGCGTTCAGAGGTAAACTCAATAAACTTGCTGCGTGCCTTGCTGACCAAAAGTTTTGCTGCCAGCCACCTTTCCAATCCCCAAAAAGCAAGGATCAGTAGCCAAATAAAAAGCGGATTGAAAAGAATAGCCAAAGGCTTGGACAGGCCGTATTGGAGATAACTGGAGTAAACGAGAAAAACAAGGAGGTACTCCATAACGAGTATGGCCAACAGAAAATAAACGGCATCCATAACTCCCTTGAAACGGTTTTTGAACGATAGAGATGGGCCGAAAAATTTGGCAAAAAGCGCACCGGGAAGCATCATCACGGCCAAAAATAGAGATGCAACATAATTATCGGCCAAACTCATAAAGAGCAGACTTATCAACCCTGTGGCGGCGAGCCAGTAAATTATTTCGAAATAACGCCTCATTTTTTGATTCTCGAATGCAAATATAGAGAGACTATGTGAGGTTTGTTTCATGTTTTTGCCTTTTTGGGGGATTTAGCCCTTAAAGCAGGGGATTTAATCAGGCAAATGCGAACCAACCTGCGCACACTTGCGGTAACTTTGCGGTCGAATGTTTAACTTTAAATTTTACCATTATGTTTGAACTATTTTATTTGGGTGGGCCTTTGGAGATGTCGATGCTTACCATTATTTTACTGGCCTTATTACTGGCTGCATGGAAAGC
>WRJW01000165.1 GCA_009778375.1 Bacteroidota bacterium | reverse complement strand
CATACGCAATTCCATCAAACCATTAATCGGCGCTTCTCTTTTGCCGGAACACCCCTTGCTGGGATACCGGCCCGAACAGTTAAGTGTAGCTCAATTTGTAGCCTTAACGACGTGGGTTGCTCCCCTTATTTTGCATTAATCGCCACCACGGGGTTGAGGTGGGCGGCCATATATGCGGGAAGGATGCCCGCCACTAAACCAATGGCGGTAGAAACGATTACTCCGCGCAGTATATTGCCCAGAGTAAGGGTCATTTGAAAATCATACACACGGCTAACAATCTCTGCGCCAAAAAAAACTATCAGCAGGCCCACCAATCCTCCTAAAATGGCCAGCAAAGCGGCCTCAAAGAGGAATTGGGTAAGGATAAAGTAGTTTTTTGCACCCAGCGCTTTTTGTATTCCAATAATGTTGGTACGCTCTTTTACAGACACAAACATAATATTGGCCACGCCAAAGCCTCCAATCAGGATAGAAAAGCCTCCAATAATCCATCCCACGGCGGAAATAGTTCCAAAGATTTGATTGGTAACATCTTGCAACACACTGACTTCGTTAATGCTAAAGTTGTTTTTTTGACTGGGCTTTAGCCTTCTGGTGTTTCGGAGGATGGTTCTAAGCTCGCCTAAAAATTCATCTTTATCGGCGGCCTCTTTCTTTTTAACGACAATAGTAGGACCCGGGAACATTTGGCGGGGATCGACCATGGTACAGGCATAGTGATAGGGGATGAGGATTAACTGATCGGATTCGTTGATCGAGAGCATTTCGCCGCTTCCTTCCTCTTCCATTACTCCGATAATGCGGGTATTACTCCCGTCTATCTTAATAATTTTTCCCAGAGGATCTTCTTCCTGAAAAAGTTCTGCTGCAATACCATAGCCCAAGATGGCCACATTGTAGGCGCCACCGGCTTCGAGCTGAGAAAAATAACGACCCGTTCCGATTTTGACCATAGATACAACGGGCCAATCGGTGGTAACGCCCGAAATGGAGGTCGAAGGAATGATGTTTCGACCATATTTAACCTCTTTGGTAAAATCGACGGAAAAAGCAATGGCTTCGGCGGTAGTTGCATGTTGCTGCAGACTCAAAAAATCTTCATAGGTATTGGGAGGACGTTGGCGGTACTCCCAAGGCTTATACTCGGTTTCACCTTCTTCTAACTGCCAGGAAAATTGCATAATATATACCACGTCCGAACCTAAAGAAGCTAAACTCCTGCTGATGTTTCCTTTGAGTGAATCGATGGTGGTAAATACGGCCACGATCGAAAAAATGCCGATGGTTACCCCCAACAAAGAGAGGAAGGTGCGGGTTTTGTCGGCTTTGACGGATGTGGCGGCAAAGGCAAAACTCTCCCGAAGGAGTTTGATAAATATAATGATCCCTTGGCTAAACTTTTTCATAACGAGGAATGGTGGCGCAAGTTAAACATCTTTGGGCAGATTTGCTATACTCCTACCCGTTTTTTTAAGTCTCGGAGCAAATCAAAGGCTTCTAAAGGAGAAAGGCGATGAATGTCCACTTTTTTAATATCCTCTCTAAGTTGTACCAAAAGAGGGTCTTCCAAAGGGAATATGCTGAGTTGATACGTGGGAGTGACCGTTGTTTTGGCCTTGGGATTGGGGGCGTGGGTTTCTAATTGCCGCAACATTTTTTCGGCGTTTTGGAGTACCGTTTGAGGCATACCGGCCATACGGGCTACATGAATGCCAAAGCTGTGGGCGACGCCTCCGGGCTTGAGCGTTCGCAAAAAAAGCACCTTGTTGTCGGCCTCTTTTACCGATACATGGTAATTTTTTACACGGGAGAATTGGGCGGCCATTTCGTTTAACTCGTGGTAGTGGGTGGCAAAGAGGGTTTTGGCCTGAGCCGCAGGGTGCTGGTGGATGTATTCTACCATAGCCCAGGCAATAGAAATGCCGTCGTAGGTGCTGGTGCCCCGTCCCAATTCATCGAGGAGCACCAAAGAGCGGGGCGACAGGTTGTGCAGAATCCCCGATGCCTCCAACATTTCTACCATAAAGGTGGACTCTCCTCGAGAGATGTTGTCGGAGGCGCCCACGCGGGTAAAGAGCTTATCTACTATGCCTATTTTGGCCGAATCGGCAGGTACAAAAGAACCGGCCTGAGCCAGCAGCACAATCAGGGCAGTTTGGCGGAGGAGGGCGCTCTTTCCCGACATGTTGGGGCCTGTTATAATAATGATTTGCTGGGTGTCACAATCCAAATAGAGGTCATTGGCAATGTAGCTTTCGCCTGCAGGGAGGAGGCGCTCAATTACGGGATGACGTCCTTGTTTAATTTCCAATAGATCATTGTCAAAGAGCTGAGGGCGGCAATAATGATTGGCCTGAGCCAAAACAGCAAAACCAAGGAGTACATCGATTTGGGCCAATAAGCCGGCGTTTTGCTGTAAGGGACGGGTATATGTTTGAATCTCCGCAATAAGGGTTGCATAGAGTTCTTGCTCCAACGCTACGATTCGTTCTTCTGCTCCCAGCACCTGCTCTTCGTACTCTTTAAGTTCAGGGGTAATATAGCGCTCTGCATTTACTAAGGTTTGTTTGCGGATCCATTGGGGAGGCACCTTTTCTTTATGGGTGTTGCGGACCTCTATGTAATAGCCGAAGACGTTGTTGTAGCTTATTTTTAGAGAAGATATGCCGGTTTGTTCGCTCTCGCGCTGTTGCATCTGCAAAATATAATCCTTGCCGTGCCTTGCTTTATGGCGCAGTTCGTCTAATTGGGGGTGACAACCGGGGGCCATTACGTCGCCCCGACCGATTTGCTGGGCGGGTTCGGGCAGGAGGTCGTGGTGTAAGCGGGCCACTAAATCGGTACAGGAATCGAGGGTTTTGGCCAGTGCATGGAGCTCAGTTGAATCCGATTGTAAAACCTCTTTACGGATGATGTCAACCTCTTCCAAACCTCTTTTGAGTTGAACCGCTTCGCGGGAAGCAAGACGGCCTGCGGCCGCCTTGGCGCTCAGTCGCTCCATATCTCCAATCTGACTCAAACATTGGGAAACAGACTTTGCCAAATCGGGTGTAGCCATCAGGGCATCAATGATTTGGTAGCGGCGTTCCAGCGCCAAACGGTTTTTAAGGGGCATGACCAACCATTGGCGCAAGAGACGGGCGCCCATGGGGGTAATGGTTTTGTCAATAATGTCGATCAGGCTGCTGCCCTTGGGGTCAAAGGAGGCAAAAAGTTCTAAGTTACGGATGGTAAAACGGTCTAACCACATATAGTCCGACTCGTCTATGCGCTGGATGGAGCAAAGATGGCCCAGGTGCTCGTGCTTGGTCAGTTCCAAATAAAAAAGAATGGATCCGGCGGCGGATACGCCCAAATCGAGTTCGTCTACCCCAAATCCTTTGAGGGTGTCTACCTGAAAATGCTTGAGCACTTTATTGCGGGCGGCCCGAGGTTCAAAAGCCCATTCGTCCAAACAGGTGGTATAATAATCCTCCCCAAATCGTTGCCGGAATCCTTTTTCGTACCCTTTTTGGAGCAAAATTTCTTTGGGGGCTAATTGATTCAGGAGCCGCTCTATATACTCCAAAGAGCCTTGCGAGAGAGAAAAAGTGCCGGTAGAAATATCCAAAAAAGCAATGCCGGCTCGATTCTGGTAAAAGAGCAAAGAGGCTAAATAGTTGTGTTCGTTGGCGGTAAGGATTCGGTCGTTATAAGCCAGGCCGGGGGTCAGCAGTTCGGTAATGCCGCGTTTTACCACTGTCTTGGTTAATTTGGGGTCTTCGAGCTGGTCGCAAACAGCTACCTTATAGCCTGAACGCACCAATTTGGGGAGGTAGGTGTCTAAAGCGTGATGGGGAAATCCGGCTAATTCGACCGACGAAGCCGACCCGTTGGCCCTCCTGGTAAGGACAATGCCCAGCGCCTTGCTGGTAAGAACAGCGTCGTTTCCAAAGGTTTCGTAAAAATCCCCTACGCGAAAAAGGAGCAGGGCGTCGGGGTGTTGGGCCTTGATGGCGGCATACTGCTTCATCAGAGGGGTATCGGCTATTTTGACGGGCTTATTCATTCCCACAAAGGTAATTCAAAAAATTGTTGCATATTTGTATCCTGACAAATATTACTATAGGTATGAATGCGAACCTAATCATCGGCATGGCCAAAGAGCAGATTCCGACTCCTGCTTTAATCCTTGATTTGGATATTTTTCAAGCAAACCTCCAACGGATGGGCGCTTTTTTTAGCGGACCGGTTAAACTCAGGCCCCATATCAAAACGCATAAATGTCCGATTATTGCCCTTGAGCAGATCAGGGCAGGGGCGATTGGAATTACCTGCGCCAAACTTTCCGAGGCCGAAGTCATGGCCGAACACGGAATAAGAGATATTTTGATTGCCAATCAGGTGGCCGGATACGGCAAGCCGGAACGGTTGGCGGCTTTGGCCGACGGGATTGACATAAAGGTAGCGGTAGACAACAAGGCCAATATAGACGATTTAGGGCGGGCGGCCCTTGACTTTGGTTCCCGAATAGGAGTGGTGATCGAGGTTAATGTGGGCAACGATCGATGCGGGAGCCGTTCTTTCGAAGAGACATTGGATTTAGCCCATCATATATCGGCAAAAAAAGGATTGATTTTTAAGGGGGTGATGGGCTACGAAGGTCATTGCGTGTTCACGGCCGATAAAACGGCGCGGAGCACAGCGTGCCGGTCGGCCAATAAAATATTGGTAGATTCGGCAGAGATGTTGCGCAGCCATGGTTTTGAGGTGGAGATTGTTTCGGCGGGAGGGACGGGAACGTACGATATGTCGGGCATTTATCCGGGCATTACCGAAATCGAAGCAGGGTCTTATCTATTTATGGATGGTTGTTATTCGGGGATTATGGGAAACGACCTTTTTCGTCCTGCTTTATGGGTACTCTCTACGGTCATCAGCAAACCCGAACCGGGTTTGGCCCTGATAGATGCGGGTATGAAGAGCCTGACCCATGAGTTTGGATTGCCTCAGCCTCTCCTTTCGGGCGCTGTTTTAAAAGGGTTGTCGGAAGAACATGGCCGGTTGGCACTTTTGCCTGAGGCAGACTATTTGAAAGTAGGCGACTTAGTCTATATATGGCCCAGCCACGGCTGTACCACCGTCAATCTGCACGACCGTTATTGTGTGGTCAAAAACAATCGATTAGTAGCGGTTTGGGAGATTGCCTGCCGGGGGAAAAGTCAATAAAAATGCGTACATTTGTCCAACATAAACAACATCATAATGAATAAATCTATTCTTCTCTTTTTTTGCGCAGCCGTACTTGCAGTTGGTATGGCATCCTGCACCTCCTCTCCTGAAGAACAAGCAGATCAGGCCATGAACAATCTTATAAAAGAACTCAATGCGGTTGGCCTCTCCGTTGCGGTGGTTAAAGATAACCAAATAGTGTACACCGGTGCCTTTGGAACCAAGAACATAGAAAAAGGTACGTTAATCAATACCGACGATATCTTTAGGATTGCATCCATTTCCAAGTCCTTTACGGCCACGGCCATAATGCAGCTTTACGAACAGGGTAAATTTGCATTGGACGATGACGTTAGCCCCGCTTTGGGTCTGACGGTACGCAACCCCAATTTTCCCGACATTCCCATCACCTACCGGATGTTGCTGACCCATACCTCCAGCCTCAACGACACTACCGGATATTTCAGTTTAGATGTGATAGACCCTCAAAAGACGCGGGAAATATGGCGGGCCTACAATACTTATGCCCCGGGAACCCAGTACGAGTATTGCAACCTTGGATTTAATACGCTCGGCACTTTGGTCGAAATACATTCGGGAGAGCGTTTTGACCGGTATATTGATCAGCATATTATTAAACCCTTAGGCCTTCATGCCGGTTTTAATGTCGATGATTTTGACCGTAACGAATTTGTTAGCCTGTATGATTTTGAAGAGGGCCAATTTGTGGAAGCTCCCGATGCCTACCTCAGCAGGGCAACAGAATTGGAAAATTATCTCATGGGAAGGAACACCCCTATTTTTTCTCCTACCGGAGGCATGAAGATTGCGCCCAAAGATTTGGCCAAACACATGCTGGTGCAAATGAATCAGGGTACCTGGAACGGTGTTCGGATTTTAAAACCCGAAAGTGTAGCAGCCATGCAAACCCCATACGAATATCCCGATGGAAGGATTGGCGAATATGGATTTGCTATCTCCACTACCTCCAAACTGATTGAAGGCGAAACCCTCAAAGGACATACCGGATCGGCCTACGGTTTGTACAGCGCCATGTTCTTTGAGCCTCAGAAAAAATTTGGATTTGTAATGATGACCAACGGCTACGAGGCCAAAAGGGGCGATAATGGCTTTTTGACCATACAATCGGAGGTGATTAACGCCTTGTACGACATCTTTATCAAATGACAGACCCTCGCAGGGTATTGATTATTACCTATTACTGGCCTCCTTCGGGAGGATCCGGGGTGCAGCGATGGCTCAAAATGGCTAAATACCTGCCTGAATTTGGTTGGGAGCCGATTATTTACACGCCTGAAAACCCCGAACTGATGGCAAAAGATGAGGCTTTGCTCCAAGAGATTGCCCCCAATCTGCAGGTGTGGAAGCGGCCGATATTTGAACCTTATTCATGCTATAAATGGTTAACGGGTAAAAGGAGGCTGTCGTTACAGCCCGGATTTATAAGAGACCAAACGGGCAAAACCACCCTAAAAGAGCGCGCCGCCCTCTTTATCCGCAGCAACTTTTTCTTTCCGGACCCCCGCTGTTTTTGGCGTCGTCCGTCGGTGCGCTATTTGACCAAACGGCTTAAAAAAGAAGCGGTGGATTGGATCATCACCACGGGCCCACCACAATCTATGCATTTAATTGGCAAAGATTTACATAAAAAGACAGGTATTCCCTGGTTGGCCGACTTTAGGGATCCCTGGACGGGGATATATTATTTTAAACACCTGAAGATGATTGCCCCTACGCTAAGGCGGCACAAAAGGGCAGAGGAGGAGGTAGTGCGGGAAGCCAATGTGGTTACGGTGGTATCTCCGCAGATGAAGCAGGAGTTCTTACCCCTTAATCCTAAGCGAATAGAGGTAATTCCCAACGGATATGATCAGGACGATTTTGTGGTGGAACCTGTAACCGAAGCAGGTAAATTTGTCATTTGCCACACCGGCCTTTTTACGCGGGATGCCAACCCCGACCAACTCTGGCGTGCTTTAGCCTCAATGATGGCAGAAAGCAGCGATTTTGCACAAGTTTTGCGCATTGTATTGGTGGGGCAGACAGATGGGGCCGTCAAACAATCCATAGAGGAGTCGGGATTAGGGGCGCATACCCGCTTTGTGCCTTACGTAACCCATTCGGAAGCGGTAGCTTATCAAAAGGGAGCCAACGTGTTGCTCCTCCCGCTCAAAAAAGAGCCCGAATCCAAGGGGATTATTACCGGTAAAATCTTCGAATATATGGCGGCCGGCAAACCTATTCTGGGAATTGGGCCCATCGATGGAGACGTAGCCGATATACTGCAGGAATGCCGGGCGGGGATTCAGCACGAATTTGAAGATTATGAGGGATTCAAAGATACCCTGCTTGATTATTTCGACCTCTTTTGCCGGCAGCAGCGTTGGGAAAACTCCCTGCCGGAGGTGCTTGCTTGCTACAGCCGCAAAAATCTCTGTGGAAAAATGGCGGAATTGCTCTGCGAAGAATAAATCAAATATTCTACGCATTTTGTGCGAAGAATAAATCTTGTATCTTTGCAAGAAATTAA